>JBCCDZ010000017.1:0-21918 GCA_039030525.1 Pseudomonadota bacterium
CATTTGACCCGACGAAGACTGGCACAATTGCTGGAGAAACTTGCGCAAACCGCGCAAATCTCTGCAGAGCGCGTGCATCCGCATGCGTTGCGACATGCTTATGCCACGCACCTGCTGCAAGGCGGCGCAGACCTGCGCAGTGTGCAAACCTTGCTCGGCCATGCCGACATTGCGACGACGCAAATCTACACGCATGTCTTGACCGACGAGCTGGCTGAGTTGCTGGAAACAGCGCACCCCCTTGCGTCCTGATTCTGCCGCTCAAGATTGATCCAAATACCAATCAAACGCGTATTCAGAGTGGATCTCAAAAAGGATACAGCTGATGAAACGGATGACCTATTTGTTTTTTCTCGCGCCCATGCTGGCCCCGTGTGTTGCCAGCGCCGAAACGCCGATGCTGACACCGGATACGTTCGATGTGATTGTCGGCGATGACTGGTCGGGCGACCTGACATATTTAAACTATGGGGAGCCGGTTCAAGACTTCACCATCCCGGCTGAACTGGAGATTGAGCGCGTCGAGATGGGCTTGAAAATGGCCTTTAAATACCCGGATGAGCCGCATCAGAATTCAACCATGACGGCCCGCGTCAGCGCCGATGGATCCATGCTTTCGGGGGCGCCTGTGACCCTGAATGCCGTGTCGGACATCGGCACTCGAGAAATTAGAACTGAATATGCCTGCGAGGATATGGGCAAAGGAGCGTCTTGCGAAATGATCTATCAAATCCGTTGGGACCAGTTGGTGATGCGCAAAATGGTGACCTATTCCGGGGAAACCGAGGCCTTCCGCCGAAACGAGTATGTCTTCACGCGTTAGGATGCGACCATCTCGCCATTGCTTCGGTCGCATCCATCGATAGGGTGCGCCGCGAATGGGAGACCTTGATATGAGCCAGAAAGCGCCGCGCCAATTCTTTCAGCCCCTCGCTGCCGGGGCACCTGACCCGATGCGCGATCTGCCGGTGCGCGTGGAGCGGATGATCCAGTTCGTGCCGCCGCATCTCGACAAAGTGCGCGCCAAAGTTCCTGGCATGGCTGAGACCTGCGATGTCGTGCTCGGCAATCTCGAAGACGCTATTCCGGCCGATGCGAAAGAGGCTGCGCGGGCGGGCGTGATCGAAATGGCTGGCATGCTGGACTGGCAGGCTGCAGGCACAGGGCTGTGGAGCCGCGTCAATTGCCTCAACTCGCCCTGGTTCCTCGATGATGTCACGGAATTGGTCACTCAAGCCGGTCAGCAAATCGATGTCTTGATGATCCCGAAAGTCGAAGGCCCGTGGGACATTCATTATGTCGATCAACTGGTGGCGCAATTGGAAGCCAAAGCCGGTCTCAGCCGTCCCATCCTGTTGCACGCCATTCTCGAGACAGCAGAAGGTGTGGCGCGGGTGGAAGAGATTGCATTAGCCTCACCGCGTATGCAGGGCATTTCGCTCGGCCCAGCCGACCTGGCGGCATCTCGCAAGATGAAAACCACGCGTGTCGGCGGTGGGCATCCGTTCTATCGCGTGATTGAAGACCCGAGAGAAGATGGCCATCCGCGTGCGGCCGCTCAACAGGATCCCTGGCATTACACTGTGGGTAAAATGGTCGATGCCTGTGGCATGGCTGGCATCAAGCCATTCTATGGTCCGTTTGGTGACATTGCTGACCTGGAAGCTTGTGAACAGCAATTCCGCAACGCCTTTCTGATGGGCTGTGTTGGCACCTGGACCTTGCACCCCAGCCAGATTGAAGTTGCCAAGAAAGTGTTCAGTCCTGATCCGGATGAGGTCGCCTTTGCGCGCCGGGTGCTGGAGGCGATTCCGGATGGGGCGGGCGTCGCGATGCTGGATGGCAAGATGCAGGATGATGCGACCTGGAAACAGGCCAAAGTGATTGTCGATCTCGCGGATCAGATCGCGGCCAAGGATGGCGCCGGTTAAGCGCCTGCTTATTCTGAAGCGAAAACTTCAAGCTTAGCGGCTTTCATTAATGTCCTGATCACACGGATCATGGCATAGTTTCGCGATGCGCATTGCGATTCTCCCTTCTGTTTCAGGGATTTTGTCCTGTTTGGCGATCGCTGCCCTGACCCTGCCAGCGCAGGGGCAGGATGATGTGTCGCGCGCAGAATTGCAGGCGCTGGAAGCAGAACGCCAAGATGCATTGCAGCAATTGGACGCTTTGGAACAAGCGGGCAGCCTGGTCGAAAATGATCTTGAAAAGCTGGAACGCGATCTGATTTCCGCCGCTATGGAAAGCCAACGCAGGGAAGAACAAGCAACGTCAGCTGAGCTGAAACTGGTCTCGCTGCGCTCGCGATTAACCACGGCGCGCACCGATTTGGTCGATGGCGAGGATACTCTCGAAGATTTGATGGCCTCGTTAGCGCTGTCTGGGCGTCACCGTCCGCCGGCTTTGTTGACCCAGCCACAGGATGCGAACCAGGCCATCCGCGCGGCGATCCTGATGGGCGAAGTGGCGCCGCAGGTGAAGCAGAAGACGACCTCGCTCAGCACCGAGATCACCAAACTCCGCCGCCTTGAAAGACAGGTGCTGCGCGAGCAGAAAGTGCTCGCTGCGGCCGATGCGGCTTTGGCGTTGAAGGAAGAAGAGATCACGCAAATGACGGCGGCCAAGCGCGCTGCGTTTGAAGACGTCAATGCAGATGCCGCGTATTTGCGCCAACGTGCTGAAACGCTTGGAGAAAAAGCTAGCACCATTCGCGAATTGATTACCGCTCTCGAGGCGGCTGCGCCCGGTGCGCCGCGGTTAAAGCCGCGTCTTGCGCTGGCCGAGCAACCGACAAGCCGCGTCGCTAGCCGATCCAGCTTGCCGCGCCCGACTGTGTCGCAGCCGCTTGGCGTGCTGGCTTTGCCCGCGACAGGTCGCATGGTGCGGGCCTGGGGCGACAAGATGCCCGGCGGTGAGAAATCGGAAAGCGTCGCCTTTGCGACGCGCAATGGCGCGCAAGTCTCTGCCCCGATCAGTGGCATCGTAGAGTTTTCAGGGCCATTTCGCAGCTATGGACAGTTACTCATCCTCTCGACAAGTGATGGTTACCATGTTCTTTTATGGGGTATGTCATCGAATTACGTTTCGGTGGGCCAATCGGTCCAGCAAGGCGAGCCGGTGGCGAAAATGTCAGAACGGGCCAATGGCGCACCGGAACTCTTTATGGAGGTCCGTAAAAGCGGCAAACCGATGAACCCGGCAAATTGGATGAAACGCGGCTAAGGCCACAATTAGGAGACGGATTATGAGAGCAATGCTGACAGGGGCCGCGCTTGGGGTTGTATTAGGCGCAACGGCGGTCGGTGTATCAGCAGTGGCTTGGCCGGATTCTGAATACAGTTCGCCGCGCTATGAAGCGGCATTCGAGCAGCTCTCTCTGTTCACCGAAGTGATGGCTCGCGCCAAGGCTGACTATGTCGAAGAGATTGACGAGGTTGCCGCGCTCGAAGCTGCGATTGATGGCATGCTCGGCTCACTCGATCCGCATTCCGGCTATATGTCTCCAGACGAGTTTGAGGCGCTACAGGTCACCACGTCAGGTGAATATGGCGGCCTCGGCATTGAAGTCACGATGGAAGATGGCTTTGTCAAAGTCGTGACGCCGATGGATGATACCCCTGCCAGCCGCGCTGGCCTGGAGCCAGGCGATTTGCTCACGCATATCAATTCGAAGGCGATTGTTGGGCTCAGCCTGGATGATGCCGTGCGCGACATGCGCGGCGAACCTGGCACAGATTTGATGGTGACCGTCTATCGCGAAGGCCAGGACCCGTTTGATGTGACGCTGATCCGCGAAGTGATTGAACCGAAATATGTTGAGTTCGAAGATAAGGGTGACGACATTGCCTATATCCGGATCGCAACTTTCAACAATAAGAAAACCACGACTAAGTTGATCGAGGCATTTGACGAAATCCGCGATGAAATCGGGCGGCGCCCCAGCGGCATTATTCTGGACTTGCGCAATAATGGTGGCGGTCTTCTGGATGAAGCCGTGTCGGTCAGTGATCAATTCCTGTCTGGCGGCGAAGTGGTTTCCACGATTGGCCGTCGACCGGGCGACGTTATGCGCTCAAACGCCCAACGCGGCGAAGTGTTTAAGAATGTTCCGATTGTGGTGCTGATCAATAATGGCTCAGCCTCAGCCTCTGAAATTGTTGCCGGAGCGCTTCAGGATCGGGATCGAGCCACTGTGCTTGGTATGACCAGTTTCGGCAAAGGCTCGGTCCAAACCGTGATGCCTCTGGGCGCTGAGCGCGGGGCGATCCGACTAACCACAGCACGTTATTACACACCGTCCGGCCGCTCGATCCAGTCGACGGGCATTGAACCAGACATCGAAGTCGCAAATCGCCGCGTCAGCGAAGAGGATCTGGCTCGAATTCGTCGCTATTCAGAGGCCGATTTGCCAAATGCGCTAGATAATGAAGAAGGCGCAGCGCGGAATTTGCCGCATATTCCGGATGATATGCCGCCAGAAGACTATGAAGGCGACTATCAGCTTGAAAAGGCGATCGATTTTCTGAAAGCGGGCGGGATTGTCGCCAGCACAGAGACGCGCGCCGGTTGATTCATTCACAAGTCTCTCGCCTGGCTCGCAAAAAAGTCATGCGATAGGGCTCGAATTCTCTGCCAAATCGCGCCAAAGGTTAATTCAGGTTTGCTGCTTCTTAACCTTTGGAAGGGCAAATTGGGGACTAATCGATTAAGTGTTCTCAGGAGCTTCAATGTCTGCTCGCTCAGCGCGTGACCCATCGCCGTTTCGCAGTGGCCTCGTACACAGCTTTCTCGGCGCGTTCACGCTGACACTCCTGCTCGGGTCGGCTGGCTCTGCTATGCATTTATTTGGGTCCTCAGACGCCGCCAGCCCATCTGTGCGCATGGCTCTGTTCGAGGATGCGCCGGATGATGCGCCGCAATTGAACCCGCGCCTTCCGGGCTATCAGGAAGCGCTGGGATTTGCGGAAACTGCGCCAGAGCCTGTTCCGACCATCACCGGCAATGAGCCTGATCTTGGTGTCGAATATAATGCCGCACGTCCGATGCAAGCGGTCCAACAAGTTGATACGCGCGCGGGCATCCGTATTAATGGCAAGACGGTCATGCCGGGCCAAACCTTCAGCCAGGTTTCGGGCGCCGCAACGGACACGGCCGCTGTCGTCGCTGTGCCGTCTGCGAGCGTGGAACAAGCCGCCACGGACAGTTCGCCATTGGCGCGCAATGCGCGGCCCTTCGTCAATCAGGATGACAAACCCACCGTCTCGATCATTGTTGGCGGACTTGGCATCAATGGCACCCGAACCCGCGCTGCGATTAACGAGCTGCCGCCCGAAGTCACACTGTCCTTTGCACCGACGGCCGAGAATTTGGGCCGATGGGTGCGTGATGCGCGCCGTGCCGGGCATGAAGTGCTCATAGAGTTGCCGATGGAGCCGTATGATTTCGGCCGTCAGCGCCCGCACCCGCAAGTCATGCAAGTCGGCGTTTCAGCGGACACAAACAAGCAGCGCCTGGCGCGCTTGCTAGCCCGTACGCCGGGATATTTTGGAGTGATGAATTATCAAGGCGATAAATTCGCGACAGCTCCGGACGCGCTGCAACCCGTCCTGAAAGACCTCAATGACAAGGGACTTGCTTTCTTCGAAGACGGGTCCCTGGTGCGATCGGATTTCACCACTGTTGCACGTGAGACAGGTGTGACATTTGGCAAAGCGACCAGCTGGATTGATGCGCGACCGGAAGCCGACGAAATTTCTCAACAATTGCTGTTGCTCGAATCAACAGCGCGTGAGCGTGGCGGAGCCCTCGGCACCGGGATGTCCTTCCCGGTGACGTTGGATATCCTGAAAGACTGGCTGCCAACGCTGGAAGAAAAGGGCATCGCGCTCGCTCCAGCCTCTTATTATGCCAAGCGCACCAGCGCTTCTGGCCAGGTTCGGCAGGCTAGTTTAGACCCGCAAGGGTGACTCTTAAGAAACGCGATCCAGCGCTTTACCGCGCAAATGTCGGGCTGGCTTTGTTTTCCAAGGCTGGTCACGTCTTTGTTGGTCGCCGCGTGAATGGGCGCGGTGCCTTTCAATGGCAAATGCCGCAAGGCGGGGTCGATAAGGGTGAATCGCCAGAAGAAGCGGCTTTACGTGAAATGGACGAGGAAATTGGCGTCGCCGCCAAACTTGTCGATATTCTCGAAGAGACAGAGGACTGGCTGTATTACGATTTCCCGCCAGACCTGCTGCGCCGAATGGGCGGGCCCTATCTCGGTCAGAGACAGAAATGGTTTGCCTTGCGATTCAAGGGCTCTGACAGTGATGTTCGTCTCGACAAACACACGCCGGAATTTGATGCCTGGCGCTGGGCCAAGCTGGATGATGTGCCAGGCCTGATCGTGCCGTTTAAGCGGCCCGTCTATGAAGACGTGGCGCACCGGTTTTCGGCCTGGGCCGAGCCTGTTTAAGACCGGATTTTCCTTTTCAAGCCAATCCGATTGGTCCTATGCTCTCACCTGTAAGACGCCTCGGGAGGGTTGGTGAATATGGCCAAGACATTGCTTATGGTGCATGGCGTTGGCTGTGGCGGCGAGGTCTGGGACCGCATGAAGCGGGACTTCGCGATGGCTGGTTGGACCTGCGAGGCGCCGACGCTTTTTCCTGAGTTGAGAACCGTTGGCACGCCGCCAGATCGGCTCGCGGACCTGAGTTTGGAAAACTATGTGGATTCGGTCTCAGCCCAGGCTAAGGCGCTGACCATTGGTGATGGTGAGAAGCCTGTCATTATTGGACATTCTATGGGCGGGATCATTGCTCAGAAACTGGTCGAAGCGGACGCGGTGCGGGCTGGAATATTCCTCACGCCGGCTCAGCCCGAAGGCTGTACAGTGACCGATCTGCGCGTTTTGCGGACGTTCTGGAGCATTCTCAAAGTCGGACAGAAAAACGTTCCGGGCGGTGTTTTCAAAGTTGGCCCAAAGGGGTTTCGCTGGGGCGTGCTGAATGCCGTCCCGAAAGACCGGCAAGATGCGATTTACGAGCAAGCCCTGTTTGATAGTGGCCGTGTCTATCACGATCTCGCTAATCCCGGCCCGATTGATGAAAGCCAAGTCACCGTTCCGACCCTCACAATTGGCGCCAAAAAGGATCGCGCGACGGTGATTAAGGCGGTCCGCAAAGTCGGGAAGAAATATGCCAAGGCGGCCCTGCCCGGTGACTATATTGAATATGGCCGTCACGCCCATTGGATCGTCGATGAGCCAGGCACTGAGCAGGTCTCAGCCGATATTCTCGAATGGTTGGACGAAAAGCTCTAATCGAGCGCGCCGATATAAGGCAGGCCGCGATACAAGCCCGCATCATCCATGCCATAGCCGACAAGATAGCGCCCAGGCGCATCAAAGGCGTGAAAGTCGACATTCTCATCGCCTTCCGGGGCCCACGGTTTACGGGCGAGGGCGCAGGTAATCACCTCGCGCGCGCCTTTGGCGAGCAAATGCTTGCGGGCAAAGGACAGCGTGCGGCCTGTGTCGAACACGTCATCGATGATCAGAACGCCGCGATTCTTGACCTGCCGGGCAATGTCGGCGCGAACAACCACGCGGCCTGAACTTTCGCGCGCATCGCGATAGCTTTCCAGCCAGAGTGCATCGAGCACAGGATGAATATCGCGCCGCGCCAGAGCTTTCATCAAATCGCTGGTAAACGGCGTCGCGCCAATCAGAATATTGATTGCGCTCCACTCGCCGGTCAGTCGCGGCGCCAAACGTTCGGCGAGATCTTCGATCCGTGCCATCAAATCTGGCTCGGACAGGACGGTATCAAATTTTGGGTGGCTCATGCGCTCTAGGACCCGTTCGCTGCGAGGGCGGTATCGGCTGGAACCAGATCAAGTTCAAGTTCAAATGATTCAAATGGCGGGTTTTCCACCCGCGCTGCAAAGATCGCCGTCGCGTCTGCTGGAATTGAAGACGGGGTGATCGGGGCATAGGCTTCTGCGACTTGTTGGCCTGCATCATCCAGCAAGATCACCCGCACCAGCGGCGCGGTGGCGGTGCGGCCTGAAATATTCTGAACAGCGCCGCGCACTTCCAGAATAGGCGTTGTGCCATCAAAGAAACGCTCCGCTTCTGTTTCGAGGAATTCGAGGCCAAACCTGTTCACCGGAATGCCGATGGCGGCATAAGTCGACGCCGATTCCGGCCAACGCTTAACCACTTCGCCGCGGAACAGGAGCAGGCCAGCCAGAATGACGACAAAGGCCGCTGCCGTGGTCGTCCAGGCGCTTAAGGCCGCCGCGCGGCTCTTGCGGCGTCGGCGCTCTTTTACTTTCAGACGATAGGCTTCATGTGCGCCCATCGCATTGGCTTCATCACCCGAACCTTCGGGCCCGACAAACCAGGAATGACCGCATGTCGCGCACTTCACCGTTCGGCCGCTTTCGCCGATGGTAGAGTCTTCAGCGAAATACTGAGTCTCGCACTCTGGGCAGGTGAGGATCATATCTTGGACATTCGCTCAATTTTTAGGAATAGTCGATATGCCCGACATCCTATTGCTGAAGGATTTACATGTCGCGATTCAGACCTGACCTAAGCGACGAGCCCGCTGTCCGCCTGGACGGCGTCAGCTTGACCTATGATCGCACAGGCGAAGTGCTGAGTGAGATCGATCTGGTCTTGCGTCAGGGCAGTTTCACATTTCTAACTGGGCCCTCGGGCGCCGGAAAATCCTCTCTTTTGAAGCTCTTATACCTCGCGCATGCGCCGACACGCGGGAATGTTCGACTGTTTGGTCAGCAGACATTTGATGTGAAGCGTAAACAATTGGCAGCGATCCGGCGACGGATCGGCGTGGTGTTTCAGGAATTTCGCCTGCTGGATCACCTGACAGCGTTTGAGAATGTTGCGCTTCCTTTGCGGGTCGCCGGTCAAAAACAGGATTCTTATAGCAATGAAGTGATCGATCTATTGCGTTGGGTTGGCCTCGGTGAACGCGTCGATGCCCCAATTCCTTCTCTGTCAGGCGGGGAACAGCAGCGCGTGGCCATCGCTAGAGCCCTGATTAATAAGCCGGATTTGCTGATCGCAGACGAACCAACCGGTAACGTCGATCCTGAAATGGGGCGCAAGATCCTGCGTCTATTTGCTGAGCTCAATAAACGCGTCGGCACCACGATCCTGATTGCGACGCATGACCTCGAATTGCTACGGGAGTTTGATTCCCCGGTCTTGCGTCTGTCTAACGGGTTGCTGGTGCGGGATGTTGAGTATGGAGTGGACGCATGAGCCGCAGAGAAACGCCTCTCCTGCCGACCACGGACGCGCGCGAGGCCGCTTTATTCTTCGTGATTGGGGCGCTGTGTTTCCTGGCGGCTTTGGCCGCGCTTACCACACGCGGCACATATAAAGCCGCAGAAGCCTGGGGCGCGCAGATTGAGGGCGATATCACAGTGGTCATGCGCGACACGGATCGTCGCACGGCCGAAGATGCTGCCGACAGAGTCGCCAACCTCGCGACTGTGTTTGAAGCCCGGGTCCTGTCGCGCGAAGAGGTCGAAACCTTGCTGGAACCAAGCCTTGGGCCAGGCGGCATGCCAGATGGATTGCCGGTACCCATGCTGATGGTGGTGCAAGCTGATCCCGCCGTCGGCGACCCAAGTCCGGACATTGAGCGTATCCTTGCAGAGGTTGGGATAGATGGCGATGTCGCCGGCAATGCTGGTTATGCTGACAATGTGAGGGGGGCATTAGGCGTCTTGCGCCTCGTCGCCTTGTGCATTGTCGCGCTGCTGTCTGCGACCGCCATTGCGGTGATCGCCTTTGCCACCCATGCGGCATTGCTGGCGCGCCGCGATATTGTCGATGTCTTGCATCTGTCGGGCGCTGAAGATCGTTATATTGCCAGCCTGTTCGAACGTCGCTTCTGGGTGCTCGCACTGCAAGCGGGACTCGGTGGATCGGTCGCGGCATTGATGATCACCGCGCTGATTGTGTTCACAGGCGGCGGCTCGAACAGTGTCGAGATTCAGCTGCTGCCGCGCTTGAGTCTGGATTTCTGGGACATTGTGATCCTGCTGGTCACACCGGTGGCCGCTGGCCTTGCGGCAAGAATTGCAGCGCGCCTGACTGTATTGGCTTCCCTGAAGGACACATTGTGAACGCCATCCGGTCCATTCTATTCGTGATTTGGTTGTATGGCTGGATGGCTGTACTGGGCATTCTGGCTTTGCCAACGCTCATCTTACCGCGGGCAGCCATTCTTTGGTTCATTCGGCTTTATGCGCGCTTTGTACTGATTGGATTGCGCCTGATTTGCGGCATTCGAGTCGAGTTTCGCGGACGAGAGCACGTTCCGGGTGGACCTGTGCTGATTGCAGGGAAACATCAGGCCATGTTGGATGTCTTTCTGCCCTTCCTGGTGTTTGATGACCCGGTTCTGGTGATGAAGCGCGAATTGCTCTGGTACCCAGCGCTCGGTTGGTATGCGCTGAAAACCCGCATGCTGGCGATCGATCGCGCTGGCGGGGCGAAAACGATGAAACAAATGCTGGCGGCTGCAAATCGAAGGGTGAACGATGAAGGTCGGCAAATGCTGATCTATCCCGAAGGTACGCGTAGCTTGCCGGGCGATCCGCCGGATTACAAACCTGCCGGGGTCCGCGCCTTTTACAAGAGCCTGGGTGTGCCCATGGTGCCTTATGCGACCAATTCTGGCCTATGCTGGCCGGCGCGAGGCTTCGTGCGCCGACCAGGCCGTGTCGTCTATGAAGTCTTGCCAGCCTTACCAGAGGATATGAATCCGAAAGCCATGCTCGGTGAGCTCGAGACACGTCTCGAAGCGGCGAGTGAGCGTCTGCTCGATGAAGGGCTTGCCGCGCAAGGGCGAACCCGCGCTGACTTGAAATGAATGCGCCATCTGAACAGGATCTGAGACAGGCCTGTGAGAGGTTGGTCCGCCGCGACCGGAACCTGGCAAAGGCCTTTGCAGACGTCGATCTGCCGAACTGGCGCGGGACGGAAGCACGCTATCGCACCTTGGCGCGCATCGTTGTTTATCAATTGATTTCGACCAAGGCGGCCGACGCCATCTGGGCGCGGATCGAGGCGCGCTTGCCGGATATGACCGCGCGCCATGTTCTGGATGATGATCATGACGCGTTGCTTGCTTGCGGGCTGTCGCGTCCAAAACTTGGTCATATGCTGGCCATTGCCGAAGCGGTTGAAAGCAGCGTTCTCGACTTCGAAACGCTTGCAAACACGCCAATCGATCAAGCGCGCAAGACCTTGCTCTCTGTCCGCGGCATCGGGCCATGGACAGCGGAGACGTTCCTGATGAACGCGCTGGGCCACCTCGATGCATTTCCGCATGGCGATGTCGGATTGATGGAATCCCATAAAAGACTAAGCGGCGCGGAGACGCGTTTATCGTCGAAAGACTTCTCAAAACTGGCCGAGGCGTGGCAACCATATCGGGCGGTTGCAGCGCACCTATTATATGATTGGCTGCATCTGGATCGCGCCCGAAACGGCTGAACAAACGCGCCTTGGAGCGTGTTCATGAATTTTGATTTGACCTAGACAGTTAACGAGAGTGTCATACGATCGACACAGCGAATCGGTAATTCTGCGCGCGAATCGAAGAGGAGTGATCGCTTTCAAGACGAAGGTTCGACATTTTAAGACCCTCATGGCGGAGGTATTCTGTCATGGCTGAGGTCCTTTCCACCCCACCTAATGGCCGGCCCGCCCTCGTATTGAACGCGGATTACCGCCCTTTATCCTATTATCCGCTGTCGCTCTGGCCGTGGCAGGATGTGGTCAAAGCGGTGTTTCTTGATCGCGTAGATATCATCGCCGAATACGATCATTATGTGCGCAGCCCGAGTTTCGAGATGCGCTTGCCGTCGGTCATCGCCTTGCGCGAATTCGTCCGACAGGATCGCGTACCGGCCTTTACCCGCTTCAATGTTTTCCTGCGAGATGGCTTTAAATGCGTCTATTGCGGGTCGCCGAATGATCTGACATTTGACCATGTCATCCCGCGCTCAAAAGGCGGCCGTACGACCTGGGACAATATTGTTGCTGCGTGCTCGCCGTGCAATTTGAAAAAGGGCGGACGGATGCCGAAAGATTGCGGCATGCATCCACAGCGCAGACCCGAACGACCGAGCAATTATTTGCTTCAGGAAATCGGCCGTAAATTCCCGCCAAACCATCTGCATGAGACGTGGATGGACTATCTCTATTGGGATGTAGAGCTGAACAGCTAAATCTTGCGACTTGTTAATGTCGTTCCGCTTTGCCATGATCAGGGCGGAGAGGGAAAATCCATGTGGCAGATTCTGCGGTCGATTTCAGATACGCTGGGCGTTGGCTTTTTGGCGATGCAGCTGGTCAAACTGATCGGCATGGTGTTCGCGGTTGTCGGGCCACTGAAATTTATATCCAGCCTGTTCGCGGGCTTTTTTCCGCTAATCGCCAATTTCTTTAAGGTCAGTTTCGGTTGGAACGTAAATGGGCTGGACGTCATGGCGGTCAGCATAGCGGTTTCCGGAACCCTTATCGTCGCCTCGTCTGTGGCCACAAAGGATGCCATGTCGACCAAGTATTTTTGGCGGTTTCTGCTCATCCCATATGCGTTGATCGTGATCACGATTGCGATTCTCGTGCAGGTGGCGACGCCAGTGGCAGAACTGTTTGCTTTTGGAGACACCTGCCAATCGGCGGCGAATGATGCGGCGTCATTCTATGGCAGCACGTGCGCCGAAATGGCGCCTCAGCTGAATATGTTTGGCGCCGGTTCTGCGGCAGACACAAGCGGGCAAGCCCCTGTGGCGGAAGCGGACGGTGTTGGAATCGGGCTGGCGGCCGCATATTTGCTGGGCCTGCTTCCGTTGATCGCAGTTGGAATCTTCTTTTTCAAGCGCTTATCCGTCAACAAACTGCTCAAGCGCGTCGTGATCGCCATCGCTTCCGCACTTGGATTGGTCGCAGCCTCAGCCGCTTTTGCTTCGGCCTTTGGCAGCTAGGCTTCGCCGCGGCTGCGCAGCCATAGCAACAAAAGCGGAATCCAGATCAAAGAGAGCGTGAGGATGCCCTTCACCGCCTGATAGCCAACCCACCACCAGAAAAAGCGTTTCTTGTTTGCATTGAGCCAACGAATGCCGTTTCGAATGCGGGCGAAGAGGCCCGTATTCGGTTCTGCATCAGGGGCAGGATCAGTCGACATTCGGGGCGCGTTTGCCCGCTGTGCGGAGCAGCTTCTCAATCTGTGGATGCAAATCCGAATTACTGGCTAAGATTGATCCGGTCTCCAGGACATTGCCGCCATTCAACTCAGTTGTGGCGCCACCGGCTTCGCGCACCAGGACCATGCCCGCAGCAATGTCCCAGGCCTTGAGATGGCTTTCCCAGAACCCGTCAAAGCGTCCAGCAGCGACCCAGGCGAGGTCCAAGGCGGCTGATCCATAACGCCGCAAGCCGGCAACGCTGCGGGTCATCACATTGATTTCATTGGCGAAACGTGAGTGATACTCTTCCGATTTGCCGATCCAGGGTGTGCCGGTCGCGATCACGGCTTCGTCCAGTCGCTTGCGCCCCCCGATCCGCAACTTGCGTTGCCCAAGCCAGGCGCCGCGACCGGTTTCGCCCCAAAAGATCTCGTTCTTGGCGACGTCATAGACCACGCCCGCGAACAGCTGGCCTTCGCGCTCAAGTGCGATCGAGACGGCATAATGCGGCTGGCCGTGCAAGAAATTCAGTGTGCCATCCAGCGGGTCGACAATGAACCGATTGGTCTTGTCCGAGCCTTCGACAATGCCGCGCTCTTCCATCATGAAACCGTAGCCCGGGCGGGCTTTGGTCAAGTGTTCGTATATGATGTCTTCGGCGCGATGGTCGGCATTCGAGACGAAATCCGCTGGTCCCTTCTTTGAGACCTGAAGATACTCAACTTCACAAAAATCGCGGGCCAAAGACCGACCCGCTTTGCGGGCCGCTTCTATGATCACATTCCCGAGCGCGGAGGGCTTCGACATATTGAATTAGACCTTTAGTCAGCGCGGCGCAGATAGGTGCGGTCTTCGGTTTGCACAATGATGCGCTCGCCGACACCAATGAAGGGCGGCACCGTGACGCGGACGCCATTATCGCAGGTTGCCGGCTTGAAACTGTTCGCCGCCGTCTGGCCTTTGACCACGGGCTCGGTCTCTTCAACCGTCAGAGTGACTTGCTGCGGCAGGGCGACGCCAATCGGTGTGTCGCCATAGAATTCGATTTCGACGGTCATGCCGTCCTGCAGGAAATCGCCGTCTTCGCCGACAAAGTCCTTTTGCAATTCAATTTGCTCAAACGATTCCTGATCCATGAAGGCATAGGCTTCGCCCGCATCATAGAGGAATTGGAAGCCCTTCTGTTCCAGGCGCACGCGCTCAACGGTTTCATTGGCGCGGAACCGCTCATTGGCTTTTGAGCCATTGAACAGATTACGCATTTCAACCTGATTGAAGGCGCCACCTTTGCCGGGCTTGACGTGATTGCATTTCATCGCGCGCCAGACGCTGCCATTATACTCAATCACCATTTTGGGTTTGATCTCGGTGCCGTTAATCGTGGCCATGTGACGTCCTTATCAGTAGAGGGCGCGAGGTAGCCGTGACGGGCGGTTTGGTCAAGTTTTGTGGACAGGCTGGCCCGCTTGGGGTTTTATAGCCGCATAGACATATAAAGGAGGGCGGATCATGGGCATGTTGTCAGGATTCTTGAGTTTCGAGAAATCGATGGGCGCGACGCTGACGCGGATACTATTCTATCTCGGTATTATTGGCGTCTTGTGGCACGCGGTGCAACGGTTCTGGTTCTGGCTGACTTTTCTCGATAATGATTGGGACACCGCGCTTTGGGGCATGATCAAGACGCCGATTGGGGCAATCATTGCGCTATTGGTGCTGCGGGTGCTGGCCGAATATTTCGTCGCGCACTTCCGGATGGACAAGTCTCTGCATGACCAAGTGACAGGTCGCGCGGCGCCGCCACCAAAGGCAGACTAGATCTTTGACGCGGCCATCGCCTCATCAATCACACGGTTGAACATGGCCACGGCCGCAGCTGGGCCGTCATTATGGTTCCAGACACCGCTGGAGACTGCGAGGAAATCTGCGCCCGCTGAGATGAGCGGGGCGGCATTGTCCAATGTGATGCCGCCAATCGCGACGCAAGGCAGGGTCAGAAACATCTGACACCAGGTGAGCGTTTCTGGCTCGGCTGTCGTCGTGTTGGCTTTTGTCTCGGTGGGGTAGAAGGCGCCAAAGGCGACATAGTCAGCGCCCGCTTCGCCCGCAATCATGGCGTGATGGCGCGAGTTTTTGCACGTCGCCCCGATCACCATGTCCGGCCCGACAAAGTCACGCGCTTCGGCAATGTCCATATCGTCCATGCCGAGATGCACGCCGTCAGCCTCCAGCGCGCGGGCCAATTGCGGGCTGTCATTGATGATCAGAGCAATATGCTCAGCCGTACAGATGCGTTTGACCGCCTGCGCAACTTCGCGCGTCTTGGCGGTGTCGATCTCATCATCCTTTTTGATACGGATTTGCAAGCTGGCGACGTCACCGCCCTGAACGGCGGTGCGGAACAGATCAACAAAGGCCGCAACATCCTCGATGTGCGGCGGCGTGATCAGATAAAGGCGCGGGCGTTCGCGTTGCGGATCAGACATGATGGGAAGGTTTGCGCTGAACAGGCCCGGTTCGTCAAGATTTTGAACCTGTTCCAAGCAGCCAATTGGTCAGCATCCGGGCGCTCGGACCCCAAATCAGGGCGGCAAACCAGGCGACAGGATAGGCCAGTGTCCAGGCCACAAGCCAACGCTCGCCTAGTCCCGCGTCGATTCCCGTGTTCACGATCGTGACGATAAGGGCGACCAGCGCGCTCATCCCGCCCGAGAGCAGACCCGTGTGGACCAAACGCCAGATCAGAGACTTCTTTTCCATAAGGGGCATTTGCGGACGGATTGTCGGAAGCGTCAATTGACCGAATATAAAAAAGGCGACTCGATGAGCCGCCTTTTCCAAATTGGGTGATGTTCGAGCTTAGCCCGCGCAGGACGCATCAAAGATGCTGCCAATCGTATCGGCGAGCTGCGTGTCAAAATCAGAATCGGTCTGATTGGCGGACAGACCTTCGGTCAGCGCGCGCGAGAAGCTCGCAATCATGCCGGAATTCTGACACAGGCGACGATTGGCTTCTTCACGGCTATAGCCGCCAGACAAAGCGACAACGCGCATTACGCGCGGATGCTCGACCAGGGTCTTATACTGGTTGGACTTTTCCGGCAGTGACAGTTTCAGCATGACTTGCTGGTCGGCTGGGACCGTGTCGAGCTGTTTGGTGATTTCTGCCAAAAGCAGGTCTTCAGCGTCAGCTTTATCATCAATCGTGATGTTCACTTCCGGCTCGATGATCGGCACCAGACCGTGGCTGAGGATTTGCAGGCCGACCTGGAATTGCTGCGCCACATTGGCGGCGATGCCTTCCGCATTCGCGGCATGGACCACAGACCGCATCTTGGTCCCGAAAATGCCCTTGGTCACAGCACGTGCCAGCAATGTATCAAGCTCTGGCATCGGGTTCATCAGCTGTACGCCATTGGCCTCTGGCGCCAGACCCTTGTCGACTTTCAGAAACGGCACCACCCCGCGCTGTTCCCAAAGGTAGGTGGCGGTCGGTACGCCATCAATTTCGCCATCCATGGTGCGTTCGAACAGGATCGCGCCCATCACCTTGTCGCCCGTGAAGGCGGGTGATTTGACGATACGTGCGCGCATATCATGGATCAGGCCGAACATTTCTTCATCGCTCGACCAGGCATCGTCACCAATGCCATAGAGTTTTAGCGCTTTTGGAGTCGAGCCCCCCGACTGATCCAAAGCGGCAACAAAACCGGCTTTTTCTGCGGCTTGCTGCGTCATGTGTTGATTTACCATCTAAAGGTCCCTCACAAGATAGAAAAAAGGCTGACAGCTTCTTGCCATCAGCCCGGTGGAGATTGTTGAAATTGAAACTGACACCGCTGTCTTTTGGGTGGCCTCTGCTTCCGCGGTCTTAACTGGCCAGCGGAAGAAGAGATCGTGTGTCATTTAATGGCCTTTGAGCGCCTCGACGCCGGGAAGGGGTTTGCCTTCCATCCATTCAAGAAATGCGCCACCTGCGGTGGAGATATGTGTAAAATCTTGCGCCACATTGGCATGGTTTAGCGCAGCGACCGTGTCCCCGCCACCAGCAACAGCAATCAGTGCGCCTGATTTGCACCGCGTGCCCGCGGCTTGAGCAGCCTGAACCGTGGCCCGATCAAACGGTGTCAATTCGAACGCCCCGAGTGGGCCGTTCCAGACCAGCGTATTGGCGACGTCGAGCGCAGCCGCCAAGATTGCGACCGATTGCGGGCCCGCGTCCAGGATCATTTCATTGTCAGCAACGTCGTCCAAACCGCATGTGCGATGTTCGGCATTGGCCGCGAAGTCTTTGGCCACAACTACATCCATGGGCAGCAGAATATCGCAGCCAGCAGCCTTCGCATTGGCTTCGATTTCTTTCGCTGTGTCGGTCAGGTCATGCTCGCAGAGCGACTTGCCGACGCTGTAGCCGCGCGCCGCTAGGAACGTATTCGCCATGCCGCCACCAATGGCGAGGGCGTCGACTTTTGATACGAGATTTTTCAACAGGTCGATCTTGGAGCTGACCTTGGCACCGCCGACAACGGCGAGAACCGGTTTGTTAGGATTGCCGAGCGCCGCGTCGAGGGCTTTCAGCTCAGCTTCCATCAACAAGCCTGCGCAGGCTGGTAGAAGACGGGCGACACCTTCTGTAGAGGCATGCGCCCGGTGGGCGGCTGAAAAGGCGTCATTGCAATAGACATCGCCAAGCGAGGCGAGAAAGCCTGCCATATTCGGGTCATTGGCCTCTTCCATCGCGGTGAAACGGGTATTTTCAACCAGGATAATGGCATTGGCCGGTGCCGCATCAATCGCTGCACGATCAGGACGTTCGACAAACGTCACGGTCTGGCCAAGCGCGGCCTCCAGTGCTGGGACCGTGATGCGCAAAGACATGTCCGGATTGGGCTCGCCCTTTGGGCGACCGAAATGGGCAAGCAAAACCGGCTTGCCGCCCTTTTCCTGGATTTTCAGAATGGTCGGCGCCACCTTGTCGATCCGGGTCGTATCCGTGACCTGGCCATGATCGACCGGGACATTGATATCAATCCGCGTGACCACGACTTTTCCATCGAGGTCCATATCTTCAAGCGTCTTAAAATCGGCCATTCTGGAGCGGTCCGCTTACAGGAATTTCGACATGTGCAGAGCGGTGTCGCTCATGCGTGTGGCGAAGCCCCACTCATTGTCATACCAGCTGAGCACACGGACCAGGGTGCCTTCGGTGACATTGGTGCCGTCTGCAGCAAAGGTCGAGCTGTGTGCATCATGGTTGAAGTCGGCTGAGACCAGCGGCTTGTCGGAATAACCGAGCACGCCTTTCATTGGGCCATCCGCGGCGGCTTTGATCGCTGCGTTGATTTCCTCAACAGAGGTTTCGCGGCCAGCATCAAAGACCAGGTCGATCATTGAGACATTAGGTGTTGGCACGCGAACCGCTGAGCCATTCAGCTTACCCGCCAATTCCGGTAGTACCAGACCAACGGCTTTAGCAGCGCCGGTCGATGTCGGGATCATTGAGCTGGCTGCGGCGCGGGCGCGGTACAAGTCTTTGTGCATACGGTCGAGCGTTGGCTGGTCGCCTGTATAGGCGTGGACCGTCGTCATGTAGCCGCGATCGATTCCGACTGTGTCATTCAGAACCTTTGCGACGGGTGACAGACAATTCGTGGTGCATGAGGCGTTCGAGACGACGAGGTCGTCAGCGCTCAGCGTGTCATGATTGACACCATAAACAATCGTCTTGTCAGCATTCGTGGCCGGGGCAGATACCAGGACGCGCTTGGCGCCGGCTTCGAGGTGAGCGGCTGCTTTTTCTTTCGATGCGAAAATGCCGGTACACTCAAACGCGATATCGACGCCCATATCGCCATGCGGCAATTCTGCCGGGTTGCGAATGGCGGTACATTTGAATGCGCGATCGCCGACGCGGATCATGTCGCCATCGACGCGGACCTCTTCGTTCAGCTTGCCGTGTACGGTGTCGTATTGCAGCAAATGTGCATTGGTTTCGACAGGGCCAAGATCATTGATCGCGACGACTTCAATGTCCTTGCGGTCATGTTCGATGATAGAGCGAAGGACCAGGCGACCAATGCGGCCAAACCCATTAATTGCGACGCGAACAGCCATGTAAAACCTCTTTTGCCAAGATACTGATTTCGTGGCGTCTTTAGACGCAAGTTTGAGGCCAGTCCAGCGTGGTTTAGGCGCGCACCGCACCTGATTACGCTGTCAGTTAAGAGCCACGTCTCAAAAAGAGAGAATCCCTTGCCTTTGGCGAGGCGCAACAGGGCGTATAGCAACAAGCCAACCGGTCCGAAGAGAAACGATCCGAGGATGCATGGGATGGTTTGCCAATGGGCAATCTCCTGGCGCTGCGCATCGCGGGCGATCCAGGCGCCGACGAAGAGGTCGAAAACCAGATAATGGCTCCAACCGACAATTACTCCATTCGGGTGATCAAACAGCGCTTGCACGCCAGAGAATGTGAACCCCGCATCCGGGTCTGATACGCCAAATCCCATGGCTGCGATCAGAAGCGTGCCGTAGATGGTGCCGATGATGATTGGATATAGCATGGAGTGGACAACTGCGCGCGTAATCTTGGCGCGTGGCAGAAACACCAAGAGGGCCCAGGCGGGCAAGACGAGCAGGTTAACGAGTGAGAATCCGGTTTCCCAGGTCATGGCATTAGTCCTTCTTATTCGCGTCGTCGGGCTGGTTCATCCAATCGGTGAATTGTTCCCAATCAATCCAAGTCTTTTTCTTGCGCCTTAGCTTTTGCCAGAAGCGGCGCCGTTCCGGTGTTGGCAGCGGCTGTAGATTCTCGAGAAAGGCGAGGGCGACGGACCGCCAACTATAGCCTTCGGCATAGGACCGGCAGGTATCGCGCTCTAACTCCAGGCAAGCGATCGCGCCCGCTGCCAGGTCACCGCCAATCGGCGTGATCGTGCCGGCGTCTGATCCGGGAATAACATCTTTCGGTCCGGTGGCGTCATAAGCGGCTACGGGCGTACCTGAAGACATCGCCTCCAGGACCACCAGACCGAAGGTGTCGGTCAAGCTCGGAAAAACGAACACATCGGCGCTGGCATAATAATTAGCGAGGTCCTCGCCGAAACGGGCGCCCAGAAAATGCACGTCCGGGTATTTCTTCTTTAGTGTTTCCAGCGCCGGACCGTCGCCGACCACGACTTTTGTGCCTGGCAGGTCAAGTTCGACAAAGGCTTCAATGTTTTTTTCAACCGCGACCCGTCCAACGTTTAGAAAAATGGGGCGCGGCAGGCCCGGGAATGGATCCTCCTCAGACCCCTCGTCCGCGCGTCGGTCCGGATGAAACAGCGCTGTGTCGACCCCGCGTGTCCAGGCGACGAGATTGATGAAACGCTTGGCTTCAAGTTCCTCGACCATGCTGGGCGTGGGCACCATGACCTTGCCGGAATATTTGTGAAACCAGCGCACAAAACTGTAGCCCGCGGCCGTTGGGATAGGCATCCGGGCCGAAACATATTCTGGAAAGCGCGTATGGTAGGCGGTCGAGAAGGGGTGTTTGATCTTCAGGCACATTTTGCGACCGGCCATGCCGAGCGTGCCTTCCGTGACAATATGAACGGCATCGGGCTCGAATGCTTCAAAGCGCTCTTTGATTTTGCGTTCGGCAAACATCGCTAATTTGATTTCGGGGTAAGTTGGTAGTGGCATCGTATTGAAGCCATCGCCTGGATGAATCACCTCAAACTCGTGCCCTTCGCCCGTTAACTCGCCGATCACTCGTTGCATCGTGCGCACAACGCCATTCACCTGTGGTTCCCAGGCGTCTGTCACGATCATGATGCGCATGCATGGCTCCTCATCGCCCCCAATGACGATGGGAAGAGTTGTAAGGAGGGCTGTCAGACGCGTAAAGCCGCGGGCTCATCTAATCTTCTTCGTCAGTCGGACAGGCGATGTAGTTGAAATGACCCTGACGGGTATCATCGATCAGGGAGATCACGGCTTTCAGCTGATCGCCCTCGCGCACGTACTTTATTTTCTGCGGGAAATCATGCTCCGGATTGGCGAAGGTGATGCTGTTTTCGGTTACCGCGACAGCCGGGAAAGCCGACGGGCCTGCGCCGCGTGGATAAGCGTTGAAGACCGGCATGTCTGCGGGATCGATTCGCATCTGTTCGAAGAAGACAAGCTTGCCTGCGTTGAGGACGACGGAATAGCCGAAATAATGCCCGTCCTCTGATGTCGACCAGATTTCGCGTGTGCTGCCGTCGAGGCTTCGCCAGCAGCCGCTAAACCAGTCGAGGTGATCCGGATCTGCCTCCTCGGCAGTCATGGTGGAGGTGCAAGCTCCGGCCATGAGGGCGGCTAAGGTGATTCGAATCATGCTGGGGTCTGCCTATCGGATATGACTTTGAACCATATGGCAGGACATACGAATCACAAAATCGCAGACTTAGTTGTGACAATTAGGTGACCTACTACATCTAGTAGGTGCCATATTCATTGACGAATTCCGATCTATCGCTACCCAGCGTTGAGCGGCTTGTCCTTCAATTCGCCAGAAGATCAATTCGTTAAAAAAAACAAGAGACCCGGTAACCTATTTTTTTGCAGCAAAAGCAGTGCGCTCGAACTCCTAATAGGTACAGGCGCGGGGGCCCAGAATTAACTCTGCATTAACCACTTATCCACCACCAAAATGACGTTTTTGAGACGGAC
>JBCCDZ010000018.1:0-20957 GCA_039030525.1 Pseudomonadota bacterium
GTCGATAGTTTGTTGCGATTGTTCTGGCTTCATTACAAAACGATACAGTCTGAGAAGGCACAAGGCGACGGCAAATAGTTCTGATTGCTTCAGCACGTATTGCTCCGGCGCCCGACCGGATGCAGCACAGAAATTCTACGGTAGATCTAGAAAGTAGATTCAAAAGGGCGTTTTCCTATAACCAAAGGATGAACGTACCAAGGGCAGCCAGCGGAATGTTAGAGCCCGGCATCGGGTTCACTTTATCGCCGAAATACTTGCCCGCACGTGGCCCGATAATGATCGCACCAATCAGGGCCGCCCAGCCACCGGTCGAGTGGACCAGCGTAGAGCCTGCAAAATCAGAGAACGCCCATTCGCTATCGAGATAGCCGCCACCCCATTCCCAGCTGACAACAGTCGGGTAGATAAAGGCTGTCAGGAAGACGACGAAAAGCAGGAAAGACCATAATTTCACACGCTCTGCGACTGTACCCGAGACAATCGAAGCCGCGGTGGCGACAAAGACCATCTGGAAGAACCAGTCTGAATAGGCTGCATAACCGGTTTCAAGATCTTCAGATCCGGTCCATGGAATAGCGCCTGGAATGCCGATGATTCCACCAAGTGCGGTTGAAGCCGGATAAGCGATATTATAGCCGATCAGCCAGAACATCAGGCCGGCGACTGAGAACAGCGCGACATTCTTTAGCGATTGCATTGAAGCATTCTTTGATCGAACCAATCCTGATTCGAGGCAAAGGAAGCCTGCCGCCATAAACATAACAATCAGGCCGCCGATCAGGAACAGGTAACTGCTATCGACATAGGCGCTGACGGCGCTCGCATCTTGTGCATGTGCGGCAAGACCCGCCATGCCCGCAAGCGGTAGCAAGGTCGCGCCCCGCATTGCTGTTTTCATCCATAAACTCATTGCCCGTTATCTCCCGCAGCTCTGGTTAGTTGACGTTGCACACCAAAACGCCTGCCCGGTTTTCTTCCAGAATTTAAAAGATGTTCATCTGCACTGAGCGAGTACGTGACCAAAATTCGAGCAGCGTGCGACCCAAACGCCCGTTTGTCTGTCAGGCATGGACCCAGACGATCAGACTACATACATGGATTGCATGACGAAACGCCTTTTCGACTCCGCGATTGTGGGCGCTGGCCCGACTGGCGCCGCTCTGGCGCTTGGTCTGGCGGACCTTGGTCTTGATGTAGCGCTGATCGACGCGCGGGATCCGGCAGCGGATGCCAGGCCCGATGGTCGAAACTTTGCAATTGTTACAGGCAGTTGGCGGCTTCTGAAATCGCTCGGCGTGACGAAAACGCTGACCGACTCTTCTCAGGCTCTGAACGGGCTGGAAGCCATTGACGGCGGCACGCATTTTTTCGGCCGCCCGTCGGTTCTGTTCGAAAGCACGGATCTGGACAGTCTCGATCCTGACGAGCCGTTGGGCCAGATGGTCATGGCCGAACCGCTACAAGCGACGCTGGATGCTGCGATCGTCGCTAATGAGCGGATCACTCGGTTTGCACCCGCGCGGTTCGCAACTGTGCGTGTGGCGGGTCAGGTCGCGCTGCTTGAATTAGAAAGTGGCGAATCCCTGAATACACGTCTTCTGATCGGCGCGGACGGCATGCAATCACCGGTCCGCAATGCACTGGGCATTGCCACCGAAGGTCGCGATTATGAAAAGTCGGTTTTCACCGCGAATGTACAATTGTCTGAACCCCATAATGGTGTTGCCCGACAATTGTTCACGCCCGAAGGCCCGTTTGCGACGCTACCGCTAAAAGGTGATCGCGCGAATCTCGCTTGGTATATGAAGCGGGGCGCCGCTGAAGCTCTTGCCGCGATGCCGACCAAGGATGCCGAAGCAGAACTGAATGCGCGCTTCGCCGACTTCGCGGGCCCAATGAAAATAGAAGGTCAGGCCGGGTCTTATCCGCTCATCCTGCAGCTTGCGACGGACATCATTGCAGACCGCGCGGCTTTGATCGGAGACGCTGCAAGACGGGTCAATCCGCTTGCTGGACAAGGACTCAATCAAGGCTTTCGCGATGTCGCTGCCCTGCTCGAGATCACCGCAGACACGCTGCGCCTTGGCGGCGATATTGGCGGGCCGTTTATGCTGGACGCTTATAGTCAGGCGCGGCGATTTGACGGAAATGGAACAGCCTTGGCCCTGGATGCGATTGATCGCTTCTTCTCAAATGATTCCATATTGACCAAGCCCGCACGCGCGCTCGGCATGATGGCAGCGTCGAAGATTTCACCGCTGCGACGGTTTCTGGCGCAAAAGGCTAGTGCGACGGAGGCAGGCGTCGCCCGTCCGATGTCGGACTGGTAGGTTGCTCTAACCAAAGCACACCTGAATTGTAGAGATATAAAAACGCATCCGTCGATTCCTGCGCCGCCTTGCCCGCGAGTTCCCCGGCCATGCGGCGATTGGAAATGCGTTGAAGCACGGCAAGACCGATAATCGGGATGCAAGTCCACCACGCCACAAAGAACGCGCTCATAACCCCTGCCACCAGCATGATGTCTGAAACCAGATCCAGCAACCAGATGCGGTTGGCATAGTGCGTGCCAAGCTTGCGCAGGACGTCAAGGCGACCATGCAAATAGTCAGCATCCAGCGCCCAGGTCTGATCCGGGGTCGCGGCAATACGCACCGTTGTGCGGCCATCATCGGCAAAGGCATGTGAGAGGGCTTTGGCTGACATTCTACGCTCCGATAGCGAGGACCGTAGCGCGAATGATTTAACGAAACCTATCCCGAAACCTTCATGAACGCGCTTTAATGGATAGCGCGTGCAATCCAGAGTCGAATTCCTCTTTCAACGCGTCCATCACTGCGCGCTGCACCGCCACACGCGAAAGACCCTCGAACGCCGTCGAGACTATTTTCACCGTATAGTGGGTTTCGCCCTCTGGTTGTGCGCCGGCATGGCCCGCGTGTTTATGGCTATCATCGATGACATCCAAGGCGCTTGGCGCGAAGACTTTTGTTAAAGTCACATGAATTCGTTCAGATCTGTTCATTTGTTCTGGTCTCTTTAACCCGAAGCACCTATGTTACCGCGCCTATGGATGATGGATATAAATACCGCCCCAAGTTCACTGATATAAGAGTGAAACCGCCAGCCGACGAGACTTCGCGTGAAAAAGCCACGAAGTCACGCGTCTGCGACCACCCAAGTTGCGACCTCGCTGGAGAGCATCCGGCACCAGAACGCTTTGGCGATGGCAAGCTATGGTTCTGCAAGCGCCACGCTGCCGAATACAATCGCAGCTTCAATTTCTTCGACACGATGACCGAAGAACAACTCAAGGCGTTCAATGAGAATGCGCGCTATGGGTTCAAGCAGACTTGGAAGTTTGGCGCCGGCCCGATGGGCGGTGACAAAGCAGACAAGTCCCATGATCCGCGCAACTGGAAAGGCTCAGAATTTTTCCAGGACGCGGCTGAAGCGCGCGAGGAAAGACGTGCCAATCGTTCTGCCACGGGCGTCGCCAAACGCGCGCTGGAAGAATTGGACCTGAGCGCCAAGGCCAAGCCGCCAGAGATTCGCGCCCGCTATGCCGAATATGTCAGACGCTTTCACCCGGACTCTAATAGCGGTGATCGATCGTCCGAAGAAAAACTGGCAAAAGTCATTCGTGCCGGCAAAACACTGAAAGCGGCCGGTCTGATGAAGGACTGAGCCAGCGGCTTGCCGAAATGGAAAAATCAGAGCAATTTCAACGTATGGAAGAGACGCCCAAGCTCTCATATGCGGAATACTTTGATCACCCGCTCAAACGCCGCATGGTCCGCACGATTGAGCGACTTTCGGGTCAGCCATATTTGCAAAAACTGTATGAGACCTATCGCGCCGACCTGACGCACGAGCCTTTTTTTGCCGCAGCGATTAAGTTGCTCGATCTCGATGTCGAGTTCAGCTCGCGAAGGTTGGCGCAAATCCCCGCGACGGGGCCACTGGTCATTGTCGCCAATCATCCGTTCGGCGTGTTGGATGGGCTTTTGGTCTCCTGGTTGATTTCACTGCGGCGCCAAGATTTCAAAGTGCTGACCAATGCCGTGCTCGATGGCGCTCCGGAAGCGCGTGAATGGCTGCTGCCGATCGATTTCGACACGACAAAAGAGGCCCGCGCGACCAATATCGCGACCCGAGCCGAGAGTCTGGAACGACTCAGTAATGGCGAGTGTATCATCGTGTTTCCCGCTGGCGGCGTATCGACTTCGCCGACCCCGTTCAGCCGTTCAGCGGTCGATGACACTTGGAAACCGTTTACAGCGAAACTGATCAGTCGCAGCCAGGCGCATGTCACGCCCGTCTACTTTGAAGGTCAAAACTCACGCCTGTTCCAATGGGCCAGCCACATGTCGATTGAATTGCGCCTCGCTTTGATTTTCCGAGAGGTCAAACGCCGCGTCGGCACCGCGGTTCCCGTTCACATTGGTGAGACCCTGACGCCGCAGGTGCTGGCCAATGCCGGTAAGCGGCAGGAATTGATGAATTTCCTGCGCGATCAGACCTACCAAATGGCACCGAGCGGTCAGCAAGCTTCCATCGCGCGGGCGCATAAGAGATTCCAGGACTCAAAGCCCGGCATCTTTCACTGATTTAGGGGCACTGATTTAGGGGCACTGATTTACGGGATGTAGATCGTATAGATGACTTCCGCCTCGACATCGAATGTGCCGTCGCTGAGGTCGATATTTCCAGTATTCCAACGATAGTCGAGGTCAAATCGTACAGATTGATCCGTGATCGTTCCCGGACCTGCCGCCGTGCGACGATTGCCTCTAAAGATATCACTGCCGCCCGTCAGCACTGAAAGGCGACGATATCCGCCCCATTGAACGCCGGATTGATTGGTATTGCCAGTATGCGGAAATTGCGCAGCGCCGCCGAACGGCAGCCCGTCATCATTTCCAGACTGGGACATCCGCATGCGCAACCGAATGAGATTGAGATCTGCAGGATCACCCAGCGCGGAGGCAATGACATCAATGTTAAACGCGCTGTTTGACGCGACGTAGAAACTGCTCAGGATGTCGCTTCGGATCGTTCGTATATCTGTATTATTGCCGATCTGAAACGGGTTCAGCACGTCTGCTGAAGAGGTGAACCGGTCCCCCTGGCGCGTGGTCTGGTTACCGCCGCCGGGACTGTTTTGAATTCTCAAAGTGGCGCCCGTACCGTCCGCGAAGGACTCGTCCAGCGCATCAAGCGTTCCGGTCACGACCGTGTGCACATCCGTATTGATCAGGTCTGTGCTGCTGCCAGTCCCGCCAATTATGAAATCCGAGACGATTGGCGTGTTCCCGGTCGAGTCTGCGGCCCAGACAATCGCAACGCCATCGACATTGAAATGCGGGCGGTCAATCGTGTCCGCGAAAACCGGGGGCGCCAGGCACAATGAAAGGCTCAAACAGGCAGCACCAAGCCGCACCGAAGCCGGTTGTATAGATAGATTTTTTGCCCTCATCCGGCGGTGTTTACCAAAACTCTGTTCGGATACGGATAAATCAATCGATCGAATTTCACCGATTTTGCGTCGCTTTTGACCAGTCAGGGCCTTGCTTTTTTGGCTCAATCACAGTCATTGGCGCGGGTCCTGATTTAGGAGTTTCAGACATGGCTGGTGTTGTGGTTGTCGGCGCCCAATGGGGTGATGAAGGCAAAGGCAAGATTGTGGATTGGCTGTCGCATCGCGCCGACGTCGTCGCGCGCTTTCAAGGCGGGCATAATGCCGGGCATACGCTGGTCATTGATGGCACCACTTACAAGCTCAACCTTTTACCGTCCGGCGTGGTCCGCGGTGGTAAATTATCGGTGATTGGCAATGGGGTTGTGGTCGACCCCTGGCAATTACTGTCTGAACTTGAGAATATGGAAAAGGCGGGCATTACGCTCACGCCAGATGACTTGCTGCTGGCGGAGACAGCTTGCCTGATCCTGCCCTGGCACCGGGATCTCGACGCGGCGCGCGAAGGCGCGGCCAGCGACAAAGCCAAGATCGGCACGACGAAACGCGGCATTGGCCCGGCCTACGAAGACAAAGTTGGCCGCAGGGCCATTCGCGTCGCGGATCTGGCTGACGAAGCGGCGCTGGATCAAAAACTCGAACGCCTGATTGCACACCATGCGCCCTTGCGCACTGGCCTTGGACTAGATGCGCCAGACGCGCAGGCCCTAAAAGCCGAGCTGCTCGAAATCGCACCAAAGGTCTTGGCCTTTGCCGGTCCAGCCTGGAAAGTTCTTGGCGAAAGCCAGAAACTTGGCCGCCGCATCCTATTTGAAGGGGCGCAAGGCGTCATGTTGGACGTCGATCATGGCACCTATCCGTTCGTCACTTCTTCAAACGTTGTCTCCGGACAAGCCGCCGCAGGCACCGGCCTCGGGCCGCGCGCCGTCAGCTATGTGCTGGGCTTGGCGAAGGCTTACACGACGCGTGTCGGTACGGGGCCATTCCCCACCGAACTGTTCGATGAGGTCGGACAGGGGCTCGGAGAGCGGGGCCATGAATTTGGCACGGTCACCGGCCGTGCTCGGCGGTGTGGTTGGTTTGATGCCGTTATGGTCCGCCAGGCATGTGCTGTTTCGGGTGTAGACGGCCTGGCCCTGACCAAGCTCGACGTCCTCGACGGGATGGATGAAATCAAAGTTTGTACCAGCTATCGCCTCGGGGATAAGCAACTCGATTATCTTCCGGCCACGGCAGCGGCGCAGGAAGCGGTCGAACCGGTATACGAAACCATGCCGGGGTGGAGCGACTCAACGCGGGGCGCACGATCTTGGAATGATCTGCCAGCTGAAGCTGTGAAATATGTCCGCCGTCTTGAAGAACTGGTCGGTAAGCCGTGCGCTCTGGTATCAACCTCACCGGAGCGCGAAGATGTTATCCTGATGCGGGATCCGTTCGATCAGCGCTAAACCGATCACGTTCTAGAAACTCGGCATTTGTCCGGTCGCGGCCCAAGGCATACCGACCGCAAGGATGACACTGATAATCAGACCAATCAGCGCCCGTCCGGCATCCGACCCGGCATCCATCAATGCTGCGCCGCGTTCGCGCAAAGCCGTGACGAAGGAAATTGCCATTTCGCGACCTGCCAGCAAGCCAAGGAAGACCCAGGTAGTACTCATCGGAACGTCATTGAGTTCCTTAAAGTAGAACAGGACAATCGCGTAGATCAGGTCGACAATGGTCGCGGCGCGAACATCCGTTGTATGCGTCTTGGACAGAACGATTTTCTGGATCTCACCGCCGCGATTTTTGAAGATGTACGCCATCATCGCCGCCATTAGCAGCGCGCCGCCAATAATGATTTCTGGCTTGAACACCATCATAATGATGGCGCCGCTATCGTCATAAACGGGCTCGCGCGGCATGAAGACGAAGATGTTGGCAAAATCCTGCAACAGCCAGGTCCACCACAGGAATCCCGTCGTCGCCCACTGGAACACGGTCCACATCGGATGCAACCGCTCATCATCGTCGCGGGTACGACCGACCCAGACTTCCCATATGCGGGAAATCAGCAACCATACAGCAGCTCCTGCCGCAAATGCGACGACATAACCGGTCAACGACTTGATCAGCATCGAGCTCATGACACCTTCCGTGGCACCGCCACCGGAAAGCGCAAAAACAGTGAGCACCAGGAATGTCGTGGAAACCGGAATACCAAATCGCGTCAGGAAAAGCAGGACGAGCGGCGGCAGGGCGTGCCACCATTGAATGCCGTCTTCCGGGTAAGGAATTTTGTTTAGCTTGCCATCTGCAATGTCGCCGCCGCCATAGAAGAGCTGAAAAAACAGCGCGGCGACCATGATGCCTGCTGCGAACAACCAGAGCAGCCACCAAGGACGGTGCGAATTCGACGCAAGGAAGGTGCCCAGCGTCTGGATCGAGTCATTGGCGATGACGGCATAAGCGGCACAAAAGAAACCGATAAGGGCGAAAATTTCATAACCGGCAAGTGTCATGTCGGCTCCAAGATTGCCCGGCAAACGCCGCTTGCAGGGACCGCTAACGGATTACCGAAAATTGATCAATGACCTGACCGGACATTTCGATGGCAAAACACAGTTGGCGTGAGATTATTGCGCCACCCAGCCACCATCCATACTCATTATCGCACCATTTATGGAGTCAGCGCCCGGGGAACATAAGAACACTGAAAAGGCGCCAATTTGCTCTGTCGTAACGAACTCTTTTGTCGGTTGCGCCGCCAAGAGAACATCGCGTTTGACCTCGTCCTCACTGATGCCGCGGGCTTTTGCAGTATCGGCCACCTGACCTTCGACCAGCGGCGTGTATACGTAGCCGGGGCAAATGGCATTACACCTGACACCCTGCGCCGCACCTTCCAAAGCGACGGTTTTGGTCAGCCCGGCAATGCCATGCTTGGCTGCAACATAAGCGGACTTGTAAGGCGATGCGACCAAGGCATGGGCCGAGGCGGTATTGATGATACGCCCCCAGCCTTTTTCCTTCATCCCTGAAATCGCCATCCGCGTGGTGTGAAACGCCGCTGACAGATTCAGCGCGATGATCAGGTCCCAGCGTGAAACCGGAAATTCTTCGATCGGCGAAACATGCTGCACGCCCGCATTGTTGACCAAAATGTCAGCGCCGCCAAAATCGCGCGCGACATAGCCCATCATGCCCTCAATCGCCTCCGGATCTGTTAGATTCGCCCCAGAGAATCCCACTTTCACGCCATGTGCCGCAGAAATTTCCTGCTTCAGCGCATCGGCTTCTTTATCGGTCGCAAGACCGCTCAACACCACATCAGCGCCTTGTTCCGCCAAGGCTTTTGCAATTCCCAACCCAATCCCGCTGGTCGATCCTGTGACCAAAGCGGTCTTTCCTTTGAGCATTTTGCGTCCTTTCATCTTGAGTGCAGCATCAGGCTTGGTTAGAGCAAATGCGGGTGGGTTAACAGGCGAGATAAATAAATATGACGGCAACGCTCGAATCTTTCCGCCAAGGCTTTCCGGATTTTCTTCTAATGACGGGAACGGCAGGCGTGCTGCTTCTGATCGCCAGCACGATTTATATATTGCTGACACCATGGAAAGAACTGGCTTTGGTGCGCGGCGGTAACGGAGCTGCAGGTCTGGCTTTGGCGGGTGCGATCGCAGGGTTGGCGATTCCGATTGCCTCCTGCCTGGCCTCAAGCCTGACACTGGTCGATTTGCTGCTATGGGGGTCGGTTGCACTCCTCCTACAATTATTGACCTATCGTATTATCGACATGATCCTGCGCGATATTCCGGCTCGAATTCAAAATGATGAAGCGGGCGCCGCGATTGTGTTGATTGCGGCCAAAGTTTCAGTCGCCATGCTGCTCGCCGCCGGCTTGTGGGATCCAAACCTGGGACGGATGTAGAGGAGCCTCAATCTGTGATGAAATGGATACCGGATTGGGTCATTTACGCGCTGGTCCTAAGCGTCGTGCTCTGGGTCGTTTTTTCCGGAGGCACTGACGATGCTCCCCCACCGCCGCCAGAAGCCATCGAGCAAGAAGGCGCGATGTTGCCGCCGCCGTCGGCTTTTGATGAGCGTGTGCTGGTTCAGGTTACGAGCCCTAAAAGCGGCATCGGCACCGCTTTCGCGATTAATGGAGAGGGGCAATGGCTCACCGCTCGGCACGTGGTCGATGGCTGCAATGACGTGGCGCTTCTGGTCGCTCCTGGCCAATATGCACCAGCGGCGCGGGTGATAGTCTCGGAGCAATTCGATCTTGCTTTGATCGAAACTGACTCAAGTCCTAATCCGGCCCCGATCAATACCGATGATGATTTGCGCCTCGGCGCGTACGGGTTCCATGTCGGTTATCCGCAAGGCCGACCAGGCGAAGCGGCGTCCCGGCTATTGTCGCGGTCAAACCTGATTTCGCGCGGGCAACGCAGCAATAGCGAATCCGTTCTGGCCTGGGCCGAAACCGGTCGAACGCGTGGTCTCATGGGATCGCTTGGTGGTCTGAGTGGCGGCCCAGTCTTTGATGAAAGGGGCAATGTGCGCGGCGTGATCGTGGCCGAAAGCGCGCGACGCGGACGGATTTACACCGCAGCGCCAGAAGCCGTTGCTGAGTTCATAAAAGCGACAGGTGCCGATGCACTCGGCGGACGCGCCAGTGAATTCTCAACCGATTCCTATGGCGAAAAAGCTGATATTGCGCGGCGTAATCTGCAAGTGGTCAAAGTGGCCTGTAGCGTGGAAGACTAGACTTTGACATTTGCTGATCGCTTAATCGCTGCGACCCGGACGCACGGACCGCTCTGCGTCGGCATCGACCCGCATCCAGGCCGTATACCAGATCTGTTTGGCGGCGATACACCGGAAGGATTGACGAATTGGGGCGTCGCTATCGTCGAAGCCTCGGCGGATCGAACCGGTATCCTCAAACCTCAAGTTGGTCTGTTCGAACGCCATGGCTGGCAAGGCATGCGCGCCCTGGCCAAGGTCTGCGATGCGGCGAAAGCAAACGATATGCTCGTGCTGATGGATGCCAAACGCGGGGATATCGGATCGACCGCCGAAGGCTATGCACAAGCCTATCTCGCGCCTGATGCTGCGTTTGCCTGCGACGCTCTGACCGTGAATCCATATATGGGTCTCGACACGCTGGAGCCACATGTTCGTGCAGCACAAGCATCTGGCAAAGGCGTAATTGTTCTTGCCCGCACCAGCAATCCGGGCAGCGCCGATTATCAAGCGAGAGACCTGGAAGGCGCGCCGCTTTATGCCCGCGTGGTCGAAAGCCTTGCTCCAATGATTGAGCGCCTCAAAGGCAACTCAGGCTGGTCAGGTCTGATGCTCGTCACGGGCGCAACCGGACCAGACGAAGCACGGCAATTACGAGCGTTAGCGCCGGATGCGCTCTTTCTCGTGCCAGGCTATGGCGCGCAGGGTGCCGGCGCTGCAGACGCGATGGCCGGATTTGTTCCGGCGCGAAATGGCGGCAATCGGCCAGAAGGCGGATGCGTGAATGCGTCTCGCTCGGTGACATTTCCTGCCGGGTCAGAAACGGCCCCGACGAAACACGCCTGGCACGACATCATCGCGCGCGCCATCACAGATGCGCAGACTGACCTTAATCAGATGGTCGTTTCCACCTAGCCCTTGACCAGCGCGGTCAAATCCTCTGGCTCGCCAATCACCGCGACATGATCGCCAGGTTGAAGCACCTCTTTCGGTGCGGCGATAATAATGTCGCCATCGCGCTCAATAATCGCGATCAGGCAGCTGCCGGGCAAATCGATTTCCGACAGGGGACGTCCGACATAGTCTTGCAGATGCCCGAGATCAGATATGGGCGCATGTAAGAAATGGTCATCCCGCATCAGGATTTCATTCATGTCCTTGTCGGACTTGGCACTCAGCCATCGGCGTTCAAAATCGAAGGATTGCACCACTTCAGCGAGGTGACCCGCCAGGCGCAAATCCAGACCCGCTGGTTTGCGCGGACAGATCAGCATCATGATCGTATGCACGCCGTCAGCCTCTGTCATCTCCATATCGGCGTCATGCGTGAACCGGAAAACCACTAATTCCGGGCTGGAGAGCGCGTCATGGCTGCGATAGGCCAACAAAACGTGATCGCTGAGCGGATGCAGCGTCGCCGTGCCCGTATTGAACACGCTGTCCATCACCTCTTCATCAATACCATAGGCACTGTGGCCAATATTCTTGACCTCATCGATCAACATTTCGCGGGTATACGTGCCGTGCGAATAAGTGTGGACCACACAGCGCGCGATCAGAGCCTCATAAGTGAGGTTCTGCTTTTGCGTGCGATCGTGAATGATCGTCATCAATTCCCGCTCCAGGCCTTCATAGCGCATTTGCCCAAGCCGCTCATGGACATGATAGATGGCACCGCGGCGGACCAATTGACCCGAGGCATAGAATTGAAACCAGAGCGCGCAGGCAATGGTCAGCATGCCTGTAAACCCAATCGCCAGAATGCCCATTTCAACAATCAGCCAGAACGACACGAGAATGCCGAGCACCGGCAGCCAGGGATAGAAAGGCAGGCGATATCCAGGCTTATAGGTCGCGATCCGACTTTCGCGCATGACGATCACGGCAACGCTGACCAAGCCAAACAGGAAGAGTTGAAACGCCGATGCCAGTTTTGCCACGGCTTCAACATTGAACAAAAGCAGGACCGCAATCATCGCTAATGTGGTCACCGCAATCGAAAAGACTGGGGTTCCGAACCGGCCGATCGCGGCAAAGCGCTCGGGCAGTAGTTTGTCCTTCGCCATCGCATAAGGATATCGGCTCGCCGACATGATGCCGGCATTGCCGGTTGAAGCAAACGCCGCGATGGCAGCCACCACGATCAAGATGACGCCAAGGTCGAACGGCCAATGGCCGACAAAACGGCGCCCCGCATCAGCGACGGGCGTGAGGCTGCCATAGAGCTCTTCAACCGGCAGGATGGCGATGATGACAATCAAGCCAAATGTGTAGATCGCGGTCGCTGTCAGAAGCGACAGGATCATCCCAAGCGGAATATTGCGATCCGGGCTTTGTACTTCTTCGGCGACGCTGGCGACTTTTGTCAGGCCAGCATACGAGACGAAGACCAGTCCGATCGTCGCAACGAAGCCGACTGTGCCGGCTGTGAAGAAGGGCTGCGATCCCTCATTTGGGCGCAAGCCATCCGCGACCCCGGTATGTGCCACGCCCAGAATGACAAACGCCGCAAGGATGACGACCAGGGTCGCCACTAATAGGCGTTGCAGGAGCGTGGTTTCCTTAGCCCCAAAAGCGTTGATCAATCCGAAGACCAGAGTCAGCACGACCGCCAGAACCAGGATTGGCACATCCAGATAAAGGCTCAAATAGGCCCCCATACCGACGAGGGCAAAGGCGCTTTTGAACACGACCGCAACCCAAGAGCCAAGCCCGCCAATGGTTCCGAATAGAGGGCCAAGGGCCCGGTCGAGAAAGTAATAGGTGCCGCCAGCCTTCGGCATCGCGGTCGACAATTCGGCCATGCACAACATCGCAGGAATGATCAGAAATCCGGCCAATAAGTAAGCGAGATAGACCGAATCCCCAGTGTAACTGGCTGCAATTCCGGGCAAAAGAAAGAAGCCGGAGCTGAACATTGCGCCGGTCGATACGGCGTAGACATCGAACAATGTCAGGTTTTTCTTGAGCTTGTTGTCGCCCGCCATGAATTACCCCGCCGAATCATCGAACTTTCAACCTCGCGATATAAGGCGCGTAGGACTCGACACCAGATTTTTCTCAGTCGACCCAATTTCTAGGGCTTTTACCCTAACTTTCCGCCGCGTCCCGTCTCGACACATGGATCATTTCGCCTAGTGTTGGGTCACGAACAGGCGCGTGAGACGCCGGTCTTTGTGAGGAAACGAGGAAAGCTTCTATGAAACCGCTGAATTTGGCGGCCCTGGCGGCCGCATCTGCTTTTGTATTGGTCGGGTGCTCCGGCTCGCAGGAATCTGACACGCCCGCTATTGAGGCTGAATCGCCTCCGACTGAAGCTACCAGTTTTGCCGACGTGACCGATGCCCGGCTCGACAGTGCTGAGGCAACCCCGAAGGAGTGGCTTAGCTATGGTTTCGACCGCGAAGAGACACGTCATTCGCCATTAACCGGCATCACGACCACAAATGTCGCCGACCTTGGCGTGGCGTGGACGTATGATCTCGCGACCAATCGCGGTGTCGAATCGACGCCGATTGTGATTGACGGAACCATGTACGTGACCTCAGCCTGGTCCGTAGTCTACGCGCTTGATGCCGCGACCGGCGAAGAACTCTGGGTCTATGACCCGGATGTCGATCGCGCGGTTGGCGTGAATGCCTGTTGTGACGTCGTTAATCGCGGCGTCGCGGTATATGAGGGCAAAGTCTATCTCGGTGTCATCGATGGCAGGGTCGAAGCGCTCGATGCTAAGACCGGCGACGTGATCTGGTCGCAGGTCACGGTCGATCAATCCCTTCCCTATACGATTACGGGCGCCCCGCGAGTGGTCGATGGTAAAGTGCTGATCGGGAATGGCGGCGCTGAGCTCGGCGTGCGCGGTTATCTCAATGCCCTGGATGCTGAAACCGGCGACCTCATCTGGCGCTTTTACACGGTACCCAGCCCTGACAAACAGCCAGATGGAGCCGCTTCTGACAGCGCCTTTGAGCAAGTCGGCAACGTCACCTGGGGCGATACCGGCGCCTGGACGACGGATGGCGGCGGCGGCACAGTCTGGGATTCGATCATCTATGATGAAGAGAATGACACCGTCATCTTTGGCGTTGGCAATGGCTCGCCCTGGAACCAGGCATTGCGCGATCCGTCCGGGCTCGACAATCTTTTCTTATCCTCCATCGTCGCAGTCGATGCCGATAGCGGCGAATATAAGTGGCATTTCCAGACAACACCTGGTGACAACTGGGACTATACTGCAACGCAGACACTGATCATCGCGACCCTGCCGCTCGGCGATGACGGCGCCGATCGCCGCGTCGTGATGCAGGCACCTAAAAATGGTTTCTTCTATGTGATTGATGCGACCACCGGCGAATTCATTGCCGGTAACAATTATGTCCCAACGAACTGGGCCACGGGTCTAGATGAAAACGGACGTCCGATCGAAGTGCCTGAAGCGCGCTATGCCGAAATCCCGTATCTACAGACCCCGGGTCCACTGGGTGGCCATAATTGGCACCCAATGGCGTTCAACCCGGATGTCGGCTTGGCCTACATCCCGGCACAGGAGATCCCACAAGCCTATGGTACGGATCCGCGTTTTCAGGATGATTCAACAAAATGGAATACCGGCGCAGATTTTGCCGCTGGCGTTCCACAAGTCATTCCAAGTGAGGTATTCAAATTCCTGCGCTCGGGCCTGAAAGGTCGTCTGATCGCCTGGGACCCTGTCGCCAATGAAGCGCGCTGGACAGTCGAGCATGAAGGCCCTTGGAATGGCGGTGTCTTGTCGACAGCTGGCGGCGTGATTTTTCAAGGCAAGCTGAACGGCGAATTTGTCGCTTACGACGCCGGTACTGGGGAACGGCTTTGGGGGCGTGACGTCAAATCTGGCGCTGCATCTGGTCCTGGCACGTTCGAGATTGATGGCGAGCAATACGTCACCATCACAACCGGCTGGGGCTCAGCTTACCTATTGTCGGCTGGCGCCGTTGCAGCACCGCAACCCGTGCCGCCAACCGTCGGCAAAGTCGTCACGTTCAAATTGGGCGGCGACCAAGTCATCGCCGATATCGATATCCCGATGATTGACCGGACTCCGCAAGCCGAGGAGTACGGCACGGACGAACAATTGCAGGTCGGTCTTGTTCAATATGCCCGTAATTGCACCGTCTGCCATGGCCCCTTCGCGGTGAGTGCGGGCGTGCTACCGGATCTGAGATGGTCTACTTACACATCCAGCGCCGACGCTTGGAAAGGGGTGCTTGTGGACGGAAATCTTCAGTCGATTGGCATGGTGTCCTTCGCTGATGTGCTCTCCGAAGACGAAGTCGAAGCCATTCGCGCCTATGTCGTCCAGCAAGCCCATAATAGTGAAGGCATTGACGATGCCATTGCCAGCGAAGGCGGCGGCAGCCAATAATCACTCGACAAAAAGACCGAGTTCTTTTTGTTTCTTCTTTGACAAGCCATCGGCCACCAGCCGGTGGCTTGTTTCAATATAGGCTTTGAGATCGTCATCCTTCAGACCGGGCGCGGCATGATGCTGAATCCATTTCATCCCGCGAGAGGCGAGATAGGGCGCCGGACGCAACCCAGGTTGTTCTTGCAAAATCTCAAACGACAGCGGTGTGACTTTAAACGTCACAGCAAAAAAGTCCTGATCGCCCCAGCCGGCCACGGCAAATACTTTGCCGCCTACCTTCCAAACATGGCTGCCGCCCCATTGCACCACGCGGCTCGTTGCGATCAGTGCCCCACAAAAGTCATTGTATTCGTCCAAAGTCATAAAAAGATGATGACAATAAACGGTCGGCGCTTCAATGAAGGTTTAATCGGCGTTACAGTAACTTAACACCATAAAGGGGCTGTTCATGCACATCCTGGTCGCTCTGCTCGGCATTCTGGGCTTCATCGCTGTCTGGTATTACCGCCTGAAAATGCTGCAGGACGCGGCGCAAGATGGCCGCAAAGCCATCGAGACCGTCGCCAATCTGCCGCGCAAGATGCGGTTTAAGAACAAGTCGGGCAAAGGCGGACTGTCCGTGGTCGATGATCCACGCGAGGCTGCAGCCATCTTGATGCTGGAAATCGCCCAGGCGCGCGGCACGCTCACAGAACGTCAGGAAGCCACAATTCGCGGCGAAATCATGCATCATTTCGAATTTCCGGAGGGCGACGCGAATGAGCTGATCGCAAAAGCCGGCTGGCTGTCGCGCAATGCCGGGGCGAGCCACGTCGTGATGTCAAAGATGACTGATTTTGTGCGCAATACGCCGGGCATGACGGGCGAGGAATTGGTCGACCTGGATGGTATGCTTGTGGCAATCTCCGAAGCCGAAGGCGATCCAACAGAGAGTCAGCTTGATCTGTTGACCATCTATCGCGAGAAAACCGGACTGCGCGTTTAGCTTTTCCGCGTCTCAGATTGCTCTAGCTCTTGGGCAAACAGGAGCAGGCTTATGCAAGCAGTTGTGATCGGGGCTTCAGGCGGTATTGGCAGCGCCTTGGTCAAGCAGCTCGCACAGCGCGATGATATCGATCATGTCCATGCCCTGTCGCGCTCCAAAGCGGATTTCTATGCCGCAAAAGTGCAGTCCCTCTTTATCGATCTTGAAGACGAAGACAGTCTACGCGTGGCTGCCGGAAAGGTGTCTGAAACGGGCGCACCTGATCTGGTCATCATCGCTGCCGGACTGCTTTCTGAGGGCAGGGCTTTAAAGCCCGAAAAATCACTGCGCCAGCAAGACCGAACCACTTTCGAACGCGTGTTCGCGATCAATACGATAGGGCCAGCGCTTGCAGCCAAACACTTCATCCCGATCATGCCGCGCAAAGGGCGCGCTGTTTTCGCCGCCCTATCCGCGCGGGTCGGCTCTATCTCTGACAATCGCATAGGCGGGTGGCACGCGTATCGCGCGTCGAAAGCGGCGTTGAACATGCTGATCCGCAATTACGCGATCGAACAGGCACGTCGGAATGATCAGTTCATTGCTGCCAGCCTGCATCCAGGGACAGTCGACACGGCTTTATCCAGGCCTTTCCAATCAGGTGTGCCAGATCGACAGCTGTTTACCGCCGCACAATCGGCCGGCTATTTGCTTTCCGTCATCGATGATCTGACGCCAGAATCGTCGGGCAAAGCGTTCGACTGGGCCGGCCAGGAAATTCCGGCCTAAGCGCCGCCAAGATTAGCGAGAACTTCAGCCGCATTGTAGGCATCCGGATTGTCCGGCTTGGCCCCGGGCGCCGTTACGATTTCCATCACATGCTCCACCGGGCCGGAAGAACCTCCGCCGAGTGGTAGCGAAATGCCAACGCCGACACCGACGCTGGATCGACCTGCATTCCCGGTCGCACCCCCAACAGAGACCGACGTGCCGCTACCGCCAGCCAGTTCACCAGTATCGCTATAAGCGGTCACAATCTGGAACCAATCATGACCCTGTTCCTGTGTGATTTCAGCGGCACGGCGCAACGCGCGGCTGCGCGCCAGCTCCATCGTATTGTCCTTATACGTGATGCGGAATCGATTATTCTCGATCGGCAGCACGGAATACCCTTTTGCGCCATCATTCGCCGCCGGACCATAAGGAACGCTGGTCGCGCAGGCGCCGAGCAAGGCAAGAGCGGAGATTGCAAGCCATGGTTTCATCATCTGGTCCTCATCTTTGGTGACACGTTTCCGTCGTGTCATCATAGGACCGCGCGCAGCTTTCGCAAATTAACCCTTCACTTGAGGGCTGCAACCTGGTTTGCAATGAAATCATCCAGTCGGACATAGCCGCCGTCCCAGCCGCCACGTACACCAAGGCGCCCATCACGGGTTTTGATGGCTTCATGGACCAGACGAACCAGGGTCCCGTCGGCGCGCTCATCAAAGGTTATGGTGACCTTGGACGCATCGGTACGCTCGGCCCGCCCGTCTGCAAATTTGCGCGTGTGGATCCAGCTGAAAACCAGCTTGCGCGGCGCATCGATCACTTCATATGCACCGGATAGTTCATTGCTCTGGCCGTCTCTCATGCCGTAAGCAAATCGCCAGGCGCCACCTTCACGCAAATCGACATCCACCAGATCAAGATGGCCAGGACCAGGACCAAACCATTGTTTGAGATCGTCCGGGGTCGTCCAAGCCGCAAACATTCGCTCTGCGGTCGTCTTGAATACCCCCTCGACAACGATCGGATCGGCGCCTTCTGGCGATTTCACAAATGCCAAGTTCAATTTTCTTCCCCTTCAATATGCCGCGCCAGTGACTCGAAAGAGCCGGTCCAGAAGGTCTGATAGGCGTTCAGCCACTCTGTCGCGGCTTTCATCGGCGCCGCCCGCAGCGAGCAGTAACGCGTACGACCGCGTTTGTTGACGCGCACCAGCCCAGCATCACTGAGCACGCGAACATGTTTCGACACAGCTGTCTGAGACATGTCAAATGGCCCCGCAAGGTCAGACAAGGAGGCCTCGCCAAGCGCCAGTTTTTCAATAATCGCGCGGCGCGTGCCATCACTGAGCGCCGCGAAGGTTTGGTCGAGCGGAGTCATTTCAACCTCAAAGTCAACTTATTGGTTGACTGTATGCGCCTCATGCTTTTAGTCAACCAATAAGTTCAGTAAAGGATCCTCCCGTGAAACTATATTCAGACCGCGCCCCGAACCCGTTTCGAGTGACCATATTTCTGCACGAAAAAGGGTTAGACATCCCGACGGAACGCCTCGACATCATGGCTGGCGAAACCCGAAATCCCGAATTTCAATCGATAAATTCTCTATATGAATTGCCCGTCCTGAAACTCGATGACGGGACGTGTCTGACTGAAAGCGTCGCCATTTGTCGTTATCTCGAAGCGCTGCATCCGGCGCCGAGTCTGATGGGACAAACGCCTTTGGAAACGGCTCAGATCGAAATGTGGAATCGCCGCATGGAGCAGCATATTTTTCAACCCACCGGCGATTTTGGGCGCCACGTCATCCCATATTTTGCTGACAAGATTGAGCAAATGCCCGATTATGCCGATAGCCTAACGCGTCGCCTCAACCAAAAATGGACCTGGTTGAATGACGAACTCTCGGATGGCCGCTCCTATTTGTGCAATGATGATTTCTCAATTGCTGACATTAGCGGCATGGCCGCGCTTTTCGTGCAGAGCTTTCTCGAGCTTTCAATTCCGGATACGCTAGCTCATGTGAAACGATGGGAATCAGCGGTCACAGCGCGCGACTCCTGGAGGACGTTCTTTGGCGTATGATGAAGCGCTCACCGCGCGATTTCGCGAAAGTCTGACTGGCATGGTCGGGATTTCCGAAAAGAAGATGATGGGCGGCGTCTGCTTTTTGCTCAATGGGAATATGATTGGCGGGGCCCACCGCGAGAAAAGCGGCGAAGGCCGTTTTATGTTTCGTATCGGCAAGGACAATCACGACGCGGCGCAGGCGCGGCCCGGCGCGATGCCGATGGATTTTACTGGCCGCGTGATGCGGGGCTTTGCCTTCATCGATGCAGATGATTGCGAAGATGCGGTCTTGCACGACTGGATTTCTTTCGCGCTCAACTTTGCATCGACCTTGCCGCCCAAGCCTGGAAAGTGAGTATGACCGACACACAAATCTTCTCGCCAGAGACTTTGAAATTCCTTCGTACATTGAAGCAAAACAATTCGCGTGATTGGTTCAACGATAACAAAACCTGGTATGAATCCGCTTGGAAGGCGCCTGCGAATGCCTTCATCGAGGCGATGTGTTTTCGACTTCAGGCGCAGACCGATACGGAGCACAGCGCCAAATTGTTTCGCATTCACCGGGACATACGCTTTTCCAAAGACAAGACTCCGTACAATAGCCATTTGCACATCCTGCTCCGTCGAGAAGGCAGCAAAGCGGGCCTGTTTTTTGGGTTGCAGACGGATCGCCTGGTGCTCGGCGCTGGTATGATGGGGTTCGACAAAGCCCAGCTCAATGCTTATCGCGACGCTGTGACGGGACCATCAGGGGACACGCTCGCATCCGCACTAAACACCCTGCTCAAGCAAGGTGGGCGCATGAATGAACCCGATTTGGCGCGCGTGCCCAAACCCTTCGACAAAACGCATGCGCACGCTGAACTGTTGCGGCGCAAGACCCTCACAATTTGGCAAGACATTGCTGACCCACATACCGTCGAACGCAGCAACCTTGTCGAGATCTGCATGACTCAATTTTCAAAATATGACACCGTCAGCGATTGGCTGAACAAACATGTCCCGACGGCCACCGGGCGTTAATCTGAACAGAACACAACCCAGGATGACCGGCCCCCAACACATTACACCAAGTTCATTCAGATAGCGTCCTGTAATGATCATTGCAGGACGGGGGGCAGACCCGGTGATCGCAGTCACTGAAATCTGCTTCATTCAAATCTCGGTTGCGAAAATCCTTAGCTGGATCGTAGCCAGCGATTTTGACGAGCTCAACAAAGTCATCAGTATCTGCTTCGAGTACCGCCTTTATCCTGCGTTCCAAATCTGGCCGGTTCCGCATCATTCGGGTCCTTTTTGTAAAGTCGATAACGCTTCTCGGTGAAAGGTAAGTCGACTAAATCATCACCATATTCCTTGAGCAAATACTCTCCAACTAGTGCTTTGAGGATCGTTCGTCGATTTTTACCGCTGATCTGTGATCCATCTGGCTTGCACACACTCATTGAAAACTGATCAACTCGCAGCTGTACTTTGAATTCTATTTCCCACTGCGAGCAATGAATATCCATAACCTCGGCTTCAAGGTCACAA
>JBCCDZ010000019.1:0-20566 GCA_039030525.1 Pseudomonadota bacterium
GAAGAAATCCACCGCAAGATCGCCGCGCGGCACCCAATTGTAAGAGTGGGTCCAGTTGCCCAGATGGAAAAATACGACCGCAAAGGCGGCGAGCCCTCTAAGCGCATCCAGGGACGCGTAAAAGGTCTTCGCCTTCGTCCGACCCGGACCGGTCGCCGATTTGTCTGTCATCCCCAGGAAATCCAGTTCAATTTGGAGTTCGCGGTGACCATAGCACGCCAATCGGGTGCGGATACCGCCACATCCAGTTAGATAGCAGTCTGTGGATAACTCTTTGCAGTTGAGGCGCTCGTTTTGCGACAATTGCTTGAAATTGCAGCACGTTTGTCACCGCTTGTTGCGCAAATTGCTTGCGGAATTGCAAGAGTCAAACGACACTGAACTGGTTCGATATGTGACAGGGACCTCAAATGGACAAAGATGCCATCGAAGCACTTGATGATTTCCTCGACGTGCTGCGCCGCGAGTTTCGAGAGAATCCCGAATTCGCATTGCGTGCTGTAAAAGCTCTTGGCGGCACGGTTGAGTTTCGTGGTGAAAATACCGCCAACCTAGTGAACCCACTGGAACTGATCGCTGCAAATGGCGCTGACGGCGCCTCTGAATCCCTCGCCTCTTTTTCTGCGTCCGAGTTGAAAAAGATTGCTAAAAGTCATGGCCTCGCAACACCAATCGATGTGAAGGGCAAGTCTGCAGCAGAATTGTCGGATCTGATTGTCCAACGCGCGGCGCGCAAGATTGCTGAGCGCCAGTCCTGATCAAATACCTCTTTCGCGCTAGTGGCTGCGCAGGTTCGCGCATGGACAAGTGAAGTTGTGCATGGTGAAAGCGGTTAAATTTGGAATTCAGGTGTCGATTCGGAGCGTTCGAGCATGGCAAAAGGTTTGGTAACACTGTTCGGGGGATCGGGCTTTATCGGTCGTTATGCCGCCCGCACCCTTGTGAAAGCTGGTTATCGCGTACGTGTCGCGGTTCGGCGCCCGCACCTTGCCGGCGACGTTCGCCTGGCTGGTGCACCAGGTTGGGTGGATATTGTTCAAGCCAATGTGCGCGACAAGCAATCGGTTGCAAACGCCATTGATGGGGCCTCCGCCGTCGTCAACCTCGTCGGCATTCTCTATGAAAAGGGCCGCCAAACTTTTGAAGCGGCGCAGCGCGATGGCGCGATCAATGTTGCTGAGGCGTGTGCCGATGCCGGGATCGATCGCTTGGTCCATATTTCTGCGATCGGCGCCGCCGCCGATGCTGAAGCTGACTATGCTGAAACCAAGGGCGATGCTGAACTTGGCGTTCGCGAGCGCCTGCCCTCCGCGACCATCCTGCGCCCATCCATCGTGTTCGGTCCTGAGGATGAATTCTTCAACCGGTTCGCTGCTCTGGCGTCGCATCCGCTGACAACATTTGCGCCATTCTTGCCCGCCATTGGGGGCGGTCATACCAAAGTTCAGCCGGTCTATGCTGGCGATGTCGCTGAGGCGATCGCCGCTGCGGTCTCAAATAAGGACGCCGAAGGCAAGACGTATGAACTTGGCGGCCCCTCAACATATTCATTCACCGAGATTTACGAGTTTATCGGACAAACGATTGCCCGAAAACGTTATGCGTTGCCGCTGCCGTTCGTGATTGCCAAGCCGATGGGGCTCGCGATTGGAACACTATTCCGATATGTCTGGCCACTCTCCTCAGGGATTCTGGGGGCGCCACCGATTACCGGCAATCAGGTCGAACTTTTGAAATCGGACAATATCGTTTCTGAGGGCGCATTGACTTTGGCAGATCTTGGCGTGACTGAGTTGGAGTCGATTGAAGCGATCGTGCCGAGTTATTTGTATCGCTTCCGCCCTTATGGGCAGTATCATCAAAAGAATGAGGCCACGCGCTGATAGATCAGGCCCGGGCCAGCGCATCCAAACGCTTTTCGAATTTTGAAATGTGCGCCTCAATCCAGCTGTCCGGCGTGTGACAGATTTCACCGGCGCGCTCAAAACCGGTCATGCTCATCTTTTTGATCAAGTCATCATCGCGTGCAAATGCGGTGATCGTGGCCGGCAATTGTTCGGATTCGCGGATTGAGAAACGCTGACCAAACCCAATCCGCTCGACATCATCAGCAAGCGCAGCGCGGCGCGTGACGATGACCGGCAATCCGCTCATGGCGGCTTCCAAAATCACCAGACCGAATGGTTCGTTTACGCGGCTCGGCACAATCAGGGCCCGTGCGTGTCGGGCGATTTCTGCGATTTCCTCAGGTTGTTTCCAGCCTAAGAACTTGGCGTGCGTGTTAAACGCAGAACCATTTTTTGAGAATTCGCCTTCGCCGATGACTGTGAGGGTTTCGCCAACTTGCTCGGTGGCCGCGAGCGCGATATCCGCGCCTTTATCGCCCGAAACGCGCCCGACAAATAAAAACCCGGAATTCTTCTCGGCTTCGATACGTTCTGTCGTCCAGGGGCGGACTGGATTGGGAATCGTCTCGCCATCCGTGCGCGGAAATCCCGCCAACTCAAACCGTTCTTTCATGCGATCATGAATGTATGTGAACATGAATCGACGCGTGGCGAATTCGGAGATTTTGTTGAGGTGCCGCTGCCGCGCGAACCGCCAGACCTTGTGCAGGTGACTACGTCGATCGCAGGTGCTTTTGAGGCAGGCCATGGTGCCTGGTTTAAGGTCGCATGGCAGCGTTTCCTTGAAGTTCATGAACGCGCCATTGGGGCAGACATTGAAAAAGTCGTGGCAGGTCACAATTGTGCGCTCGGCCACGGTCTTCAAGGCGATGAAAATCGACGGCGACAGCATTTGCGACCAATTGTGCAAATGGTAAACGGTCCCTGGCGTATCGTTTTGGTCAATCCAATTTCGAATCAGGTCCAATGCTGCGCCATTGTGGTATCCCTGCCGCAGCGCTTCCAGGGCGGAAATTTCGAGCAGAGGTTTGGAGTTCAGGCCTACCACCTCAACGTTCAAATCATCCAATTCCTGTGTGCGGCCTTCACCAGTAATGAAGGTCACGTTCAAGCCGTGCGAAACATATTGCCGAATGCATTCGGCTGTCAGGACCCCTGCGCCGCCTTCGGGTTTGGAGAAATCGTGGATGACGACGACACGTTCTATTCCGCTCACGCGTGGCTCCCTATGGTTCAATCTTGGACGAATAGCCAGCTAATGGCCTTATATTCAAAATGAATGCCGGGGCAGTTTCCGCGGCTTTTCATTGGACCGCAACCGGAGCCCGCCGACGCGCTTGCGCACATCCAAAACCACCATACCGGCCCGAGAATCCATATGGTGGCTGCCAATGATCCCCGCTTGGAAATTCGGCTCGATCTTACGGGTCAGCGTCTCTTCATAAGCGTCCATAGAAATCGTCTCGATTTTCATCGCATTGACGCCATAGCCGTAAAGGCCATGCGAATTGTCCTGCGAAATACGATAATAAGCGCCATCGCTGTGAATAACACGCCCACCGTTGCGGGCGATCCGAGTATCGAAAATAACAGGATTGAGCGGGTGCGGTATCAGCTCCGTCATGCCGGGACCATCGACCTTATAGACGTGTAGTTCCGAACTCATCTCACCAAATGGGTCGTTCGACATGTTGGTGAACAGCCACCAATCGTTATCGATTTTTGCCAGACTGCTATCCGCGGCAATGACATCGTCCAATACAGTTTGAACGCGTTCCCACTGATGTGGAAACGAGACACACTTCCAGGTTTCGATCCGTTTCTGACTGCAAACTTCAGGCATCATAAAGAGCGTGCCATCATCCCCTTCAAACAAGAATGGAAAAGACATGTGATAGTCGGCCTGTATCGCGGGCTTGATATCTATCAATTCGCCATCAACCAGACGCCCGACAGCAATATAGCCGGTGTCCTTTCCATAATTGTAGACTTCGAAAAAGCAGTACATCTCGCCATCGCGTTCCCAAAGAAACGGGTCAGCGAAATATCCATTCGCGGTTGAATGGTGTTCTTGCATGGTGGCCGGGTCGACGGTCAACATGTCGGTTTTGGATGTCTTAAGGAAAAACTCTCCGGGCCGGAAATGCAGTTTGCTAGCCTGAACCTCGATGAACCTTTTGCCAGCCCGCCGCATGAAACCGAACCCATATCGTACCATTGTCCAGAGACCGGGTCTTTTCAATGGGGGCGAATGTGCCGCGCCTTCGTCCCGCACCGCACCGGATAGTTTGATGCGATTGAGCTCCCGCATCATCAGCGTGACGGCCTTCTCGCGCATGAATTGATGATTGAGGCTGGCGAACAGTTTCAGGTTTAGAACCGCGCTTGAGATCAAGCTGGGCATCTCACCATCTGCGTTTGTCCGACACAGTTTCACTTTGTAAAATGGGGCATTGTCGGCGATGGCGCGAATGCTGGTCGTTCCTGTGGCGGCGTTCAGGAAGTTCAGGAACCAAACCCCATGTGTCGCTGATGTCGGTGCAAGACCTGCCCCACGCAGGCAGGTGAGGTCTATGATAATGTCGGCCTTAAGTGCATCAATAGCCGGGCCATCCGCGCTGTTTGCGATCGCGAGTTTTTGGCGCAAAGCATCGAATTGCGGCGTTACGGTTTCAATCGGCTTTGCCAGAACTTTCGATTCAATCTGCCACCACAATCGGTGAAAGAGGGACATGTTAGAATTTTCTGGGATCTCATCTCGCTCGATCAAAGCGACGAGATTGAACCCCTCGTTTGCACAAATACGTTCAGCCAATCGCGTCATCCACGGCGCAATCGGTTGTTTCGAATAGCACACAAGCGCTACGTTCAGACTTGCACTCTGCACGGTCCCAATCCCAAAAACTCTACAAACCCAGCCGGGTTACTGTCCCACAATCGCCTCAACGTTAGCCATCTGAACGCAGGATGCAATTTCTATTCTTGAATTTGTGCTATGTTGCGTGCGATGCGCGATTGTTGTGCGCGCGGTTCGCGTATCAGGCGCAAATGACGAGAATAGCTAGAAAAACTTGGGTTTGTGGCCTTGAGCGCCCTTGCTGAGACTTACTCAAAACCATACAAGAAAGAAGCTGATTACCGGCATCCGGATTGCACGGGGATACAGGCATTCATGAAAATGCCGAAGACTGTGCCAAAATCAGCCTGGGTGAGTCGAGTGGGGTGGGTTTCCCGTCGGCGGTAGAGTTTTAGACGAGGGGAATGAAATGGTTTTCAAATATGATCCGGGCGACGCGCGCGAAGAATTCAAGACGCGCGGATACGTGCATCTGAAAGATTTGCTGTCGGACGATTTTCTGACCCATCTCGACGCGTTTTACCAAGAGAGCCTGGCCTCGGCGCGTAACGAAAAAGAAGACTGGCAAATCTACGGCAAGAAACGCCAATACCTTTTCAACTTCCCGTCCGATGAGGCGGCAATCGAATTTCGCGATGGCATCGCGCGCTTGCTTGGCTACGACGAAAATGCGCTGACAATCTCGGAACGTCACCTCAAAGTCTATGATGAAGACGCGAAGCCATGGCCTGCGCCGCACAAAGACCGTGCCGCTTCCGCCGTGTCGATCGGCTTGCCGATCAACTTGCCGGAAGGGTCAACTGTTTGTGTCTTCCCGGAACTCGAGTTCGGACCGAACCCGGAAGAGCGCGCGGTGTTTATGACCGATCGCGACCATCCGGACCTAGAGCACATCTACGCCAAGGAGAAGGCTGTGATGTTGCATGAAAGCGTTGGCGATCTGGTGGCTTTTCTAGGCTCCTCAATATTCCATGAGCGCGTCAAAGCCGGCGGCGCCGCCATCCTTTACGTTAAAGTGAATGATGATGGCCGCGATCCCCTTGGTGAAAATATTTTTGGCGAGTCACGAGACGTTGAACCCGCTTAACAGCGCCATCTTGTAGTAGAGTAGGATACCAAAACGATGGCTGAAAAACTGAAATCAGCAGAAATGACGCCGGGCCCAGGATTTATGATCCGCAGCGATTTCGAGCGTCCCGATCAAGCCTTGATCGATGGCTTCGCCGACTTCGAGACAGCTGACGTCTCTGATGCGATGAACCGCCTGTATGCGATGAGCGGCGAGATTAAGAACCTCTCCAATGACAAAGAATTACTGGGCGCGGCCTGTACGGTCAAACTCTATCCTGGTGACAATTTGATGATCCACAAGACGCTGGATATCGCAAAACCGGGCGATGTCGTCGTCGTCGATTGCAGCGGCGCGATGACCAATGCGGTGTTCGGCGATCTGGTCGCGAATAAAGCGAAACATCGCGGCTTGGGCGGTTATATTATTGATGGCCTGATCCGAGATCTTGATGGCGTAAAAGAGACTGGACTGCCAGTCTATGCGCGAGGCGTCACCCCCTTTGGACCGCTTCACCGGGGTCCGGGCGAAGTGAACACACCGATTAGCTGCGGCGGTGTCGTCGTAAACCCTGGCGACATTATCAAAGCAGACTCTACCGGGATTGCGGTTGTACCGCGCGCTTATGCGCAAGAGATTCTTGACCGGCTGCGCAACAGCAAAGCCAAACAAGCTGCTTATGTCGAAAGCGTCAAACGCGGCGACTTTTCAAATGCCTGGGTCGACGAACAACTGAGCGATACAGGCTGCTTTATCACGTCATAGACGCCCGATCCGCCTTGGAGGCGCTCATTCTGCCCCAACCGATCAATTCTCTTTGGCTTCGCAACAAACGCCGGGTCCTCAGCTTTCAAGCCGGCATGGCGCGGCGGCGATTGCGTGGTGTGCGAAGCGCATTCTATGAGCGTTTATGGCGCGATGCAGCGACGGCCGTCGGTGCGAAGACCGAGACCCGCCCAAACGGATTGCTACAAATCTCAACGCCATCGCAGGCCACCTTTGTTTCGCAGTCAGACCTGATGCTCGATAGTGACATCATGCTGCGCTTCATGGCGAACAAGGCGCTGACATATGAGTTCATGGCCAGCAAAGGCATTCGTCTGCCGCGGCATGTTAAGTTTGATTTGAACAGCTTGGAGACGGCGCAGACCTTCCTGCAGGATCAGGACGGACGACCGATCGTGATCAAGCCCGCCGACGGGACGGGCGGCGGGCGCGGCGTAATCACCGGCATCCTGACAGAAACCGCCTTGGTGTCAGCGGCCCGGCATGCGGCGGGGTTTAATACAAGGTTGCTGGCTGAAGAACAGCTGACCGGTGCCTCGTTTCGGCTCCTCTATATTGATGGCGAATTCATCGACGCCGTGCGGCGTGAGTCTCCAATCGTGATTGGCGATGGCAAAGCCTCGGTCCAGCAATTGGTAAAACGTGAAAACGGTGCGCGCCAATCCTTGGCGGCTATCACGGCGCTGAGCCCTTTGCTGATTGATCAAGAAGCGCGAAACACGCTGGCCGCGTCGGGGCTGTCGCCGTCTTCCATCCCATCTAAAGATGAAACAGTTCGGGTGAAACTCGCTGTTAATGAGAACGGCGCCGCGCAAAATCATATCGTGCGCGACCAAGTCCATCCGGAGATCATCAAAACGGGAGCTGAGCTGGTAAAGGATTTCGGGATCAAGTTTGCGGGTCTCGATGTCACCGCAGATGATATTTCCGTCCCTGTTTCAAACGATCGCGTGATTTTCAATGAGATCAACGTCAATCCCGGAATCCACCATCACTATCTGGTGGCAGAGCCTGAGCAACAAGCCGATGTGGCCCCTAAACTGCTAGATCACATGTTCCGGACAAAACAAGGAACGATTGAGCTATGAGCGCTTTAGAGACTTCCGTGCCGGTGCTGCTATTAGGCGGACGGGAAAACGCGCTCGCGGTGGCCCGCAATCTCGGTCGGCTTGGCGTCACTATATATTCCAGCGGCAAGCTGGGTAGCCGGTCGATGGACTCAAAGCATTGCGCGCAAGCTTTCATAATTCCTGATGACACGCTCGCGGCAGACCATTGGCATAAACTCCTCCTGGTCGAACAAAATCCGAAATTGCGCGGATGTATCATTTTCGCCTGCTGCGATGAGTCCCTCGATTTTGTGCAATCGAACAGAGATCCGCTATCAGAGCATTACAAGCTGGAAGACTTTGTGCCCGAGCAAAGACGCGTCATGCTCAACAAACAAGCGACTCTCGAAATTGCAAACCGTATCGGCGTGCCTGCACCGTCTTATTGGGAAATCAACTCGGACGAAGATGTCGAGAAGATTCGCGACGACGTGCGATTGCCGGTTATGGTGAAACCACTCGACTCCTTCGCCTTCGTTCACGAATTCGGCGCCAAGCTGTTCATTGTTGATACAAGTTTCGATGATGTTGTTGAAAAAGTGAAGCTCGCAAGGTCGCGCGGTCAGGACGTTATGGTTGTCGAAATGATTCCGGGTCCGGATGACCTTCTTTCGTCATATTACACCTATCGCACACCTGATGGCCGCCGTTTATATGATTACACAAAAAGCGTTATTCGCCGCTGGCCAGTCAATCGCGGTGGCGCCTGTTTCCATCAGTCAGAATGGTTGCCTGAAACGGCAGAGATGGGACAGAAACTGTTCGATGGCGTCGATTGGCAGGGCATCGGAAATGTCGAGTTCAAACGCGACACGCGTGACGGACAGTTGAAAATCATTGAAGTAAACGCGCGGTTCACCGCGGCCCACCGGTTGGTGACCGCGGCTGGCGCTCCGATTGATGAAATCATTTATCGCCATTTGACGGACCAGGAGATTCCGACATTCGACTCTTATTCAAACCAGTTACGAATGATCTATCCAATTGGTGATTTCATGGCCTATCTTGAATTGCGTCAGTCGAAGAAGCTCGGCCTGTTTGCATGGTTGAAATCCGTGTTCGCGCAGCCATTTGTGGTCCCTGATTTCAGCTTTAGCGACCCATATCCGGCGCTCGCTGAATGGGGCCTGCTAGCCCGCCGAGGGTTCGGGAAAATTTTCGGACTCTTTCGTCGGTAGAGCAGATGCATATTGGCCAGGACGATCTTTCACAATTTTGCCGCCAGCTTCTTGGCGCAGCGGGCGTTGATGACGTTCAGGCTGACTCGCTCACCCAAAACCTCGTCTGGTGCGATATGGTTGGGCGGCGAAATCATGGCATAGAACGTTTGCCGATCCTGCTTCAGCATGTTGCTGCCAAGACGATCAAATGCCCGAGCACGCCGCGCTTTCAGTCGCTTGGTGAGACGATGGAACAGCTCGACGCTGATCAGTCCTTCGGGCATCATGCCGGGCGGCTGGCGATAGATCGCGCGTGTGAACTTGCCCACTTACATGGCGTCGGACTTGTCGGCGTGACCAATAGCAATTTCTTCGGTGCTGGTGCCTATTACGCCAATTTGGCAGCGGAACAGGGAATGATCAGCCTGGTCCTGAGCAATTCGTTCCCGAAAGTCGCGGCGCCGGGCGGATTGCATGCTTTTCTGGGGACAAACCCGTTCACGTTCGGAGCGCCGCGCCGTGAGGGCCGCGCTTTGCTCGTCGATATGTCGACTGCCTCGGTCGCGGGGTCGACCGTGCGGGAGAAGGCTCAGAAGGGCGAGCTATTCCCGGATGGGGTTGCCATCGATAGCGAAGGGCAGCCCATCCACGATCCTGATCAGGTCATGAAAGGAACGCTGCTACCAGCAGCTGGCCCCAAAGGATTCGGGATTGCTTTACTGGTCGAAGTCTTGAGCGCTGTACTAACCGGCGCTGCCATGTCGGCTCAAGTTGGGTCCATGTACAAGAATTTCGACCGATCGGGTGCGAATGGTCATTTCATGATGGCGCTCGATGTTTCGCGCTGGATGCCGGCAGAGCATTTCCTGGATCGGATGGAGCAGCTGGCGCAGTTTGCGGACGCATCCGGAACTGACGGCGCGGTTCGGTTGCCGGGTGAGGCGCGCTGGACAGCCTATCAACAGAGCGTCGAGAATGGCATCACTTTAGAGCCAGCGACGCTGTCTAGCATTGGCGACTTGGCGCAAACATTCGGGCTCAAGCCGCCTTGGGCGTAATCAACTGTCTGGAAGAATGATGACACAGCCAAAGACGTTCCAACAAAGGCTGGCGCATATCGACGCCGCCAAGGGTGTGAGCATCTTTCTGGTGGTCTATTGGCACGCTGTCGATGATCGTCTGGTTTTCAATGAAGCCTTGTGGATGCTTCGAATGCCGCTTTTCTTCTTTGCCTCGGGTCTGTTTGCGGCCAAGGCCCTGGAGCTGGATTGGCGGGCCTTCCTAACAAATAAGGTTGGCAATATTCTATATCTATATGTATTTTGGACATTTCTGGTCTTCGTCACCACGATTTTGGTCGCGCAAGTGCTCGGACCCGACCCGATAAACTGGCGGCAGCCTTTCATGCTCTTTATCGAGCCGCCGCGAACGCTGTGGTTCATGTATGCATTGGCGGTATCCTTCATATTGGCAAAGCTGCTCAAACCGCTCCCGAGCCTATTTGTATTTGCCGCCCTGTTAGCGCTCTATTGTTGGAGCATCTCCGGCGGCGATTGGCGCACAGTGCCGTTCTACGAAAAGGTCATTCGCCTATTTCCGTTTTTCTATTTGGCCATGTGGGTGAGGCGACCCTTCCTGGATCTGGTGGAGCGTCACCACAAGCGTGGATGGTTGGCGCTTGGATTGTTCGTGTTGGGCGCCATGGCCTTGTTCCTCAGCCCGTTCGCTAATTGGGGCGTTCTGACATTTGCGATTGGTCTGCTGGGCGTATTCGGCGTGACGATGAGTTTCCGCGCGATTCCAAACAGTCGTCTCACATCGCTCGCCGCGAATATCGGCAATCGATCTTTGCTTGTTTATGTTATGCACCGCATCCCGCTTTTCTATATGGAAAACGCCATGGAAGTGACCGGCGTGGCGATAAATGCGACGACGATGTCGGTGGTTGCATTTATCGCCACCTGGTTGTGTCTCCTGATCGGCGAAAAAATTCTGCTGCCGGTCTTTTTCTGGATGTTTGACGCACCCTGGCTGGCGCCCAAGGCACGGCTCAGCCAACGGCTGTCCAATTATAGGGCTGGATGAGGCTTAGATCTTTCCTATTTGTCGGTCGCAGGCATCAAGGGCGGGATCTCATTACCTGCGCCGTCGAGCACCACATAGACTAATGGATATACGACGCCCGTGCGCTCGACCGCTTTCCCATCGACGATTTTTGGTGCGAACTTAAGCGTTGCCACCGCATTTCGAGACGATTTCACAAATCCAGGGTGGCCACATTTTACCTCCAAATTCGTAACATAGCCTTCCGGCGTGACATCGAAATGATTGTCACACCTGGCGCTGATGCTTTGACTGGCAAGGTCGTCTGGGTAGACCGGCGCAGGGTGGTCTATCGGCTGAGCATCGCGATCCGCGAAACTGGGGGATGCTATAACTGCGAACGCGGCAGCAAGCCCGGCAATAGCGCCACCGACGCCGCCTGTGGTTTTGATCGGATTGCGAATGAGAGTCATGGAAATATCCTTTGCGATGCGTTTGGCTTTCATTCGGCGAGAGCGGCGCAGGTAAGCATCGACAAAAGTACGCACAGCGTGGCTGACGGTTATTCCTTCGTCTTCGCACGCCTGTTTGAAAGCGACCTTCTTCGAATGCGGCAAGCGCACTTCGATCATTTCGGTTTTCTTTTCAGGGCGTGGTCTTGTCATGCTGTCCTCCGCGCGTCCGCCGAGCTTTTATCCAAGCCCGCATGGCGACAGCATGAAAACCGAAAGCCCGTTCATACACCAGACTTTTTGTGTCCGGACAGGCTTTCGGTACTATTTTTTTTGGGGGCGTGTCAGCGCGAGACCGATTATTCCTCGGTCTCAGCCTCTTTCCGGATGATTTTTTTTATCCTGACATCCACGTCCTCGTCGACACCGGCTTCTCCCAGCGCTTCTTCGATCAGGATATCAAGATCGGCTTCGGAAAGCTCTTCACCGGCATCGATCCGCTTGACGATGACTTTCCGGTTCGATTCAATTTTAACTTCGCCGTGAATCTCGCCGCCCGCTTCATCATTGAATTCGAGCACTTTGACGGTCTTTTTGATGATCGTCTCGCCATCATCGCCCATCTCGTCGCCGGTATGGATGATCTCAATTCGATTGCCGGCGGCTTCCAATTCCTCGCGGCTGACACCGCCAGAACCATCTGTATCCAGTTTGGCGATAATATCTGCATCATGTCCCGGGGCGATCTCGCCTTCTGTGATGAGGCCATCATTATTCTTGTCGAGCGCGTCAAACGCCGTCGAATCTGCGGCAGAGGGCAGGGCGGTTACGGAAAAGACGCCAATAGCGGCGCCGGCAGCAGTGGCAATGGATTTCAGTCGGTGGCGTGCGAGGGTCATGGTTATCTCCTGGACCTTGTTCGGTTGATCTTCCAGTCGCGCCTCCTCGATATAGGTGGAGATGAAGTGTCGAAGCGCTTGCGACGCCGTTTCGCCGCGTTGCTTGGTCGCCGCCATGAAGTCTTGCTTCTGCTGATACGGCAACCGGATGTCCAAGCTTTCGCTTTTCTTTTCTCGACGTTTCATCTCACACCTGATCAGATTGGCTAGACCAGTGGCCCGCACATTTAGAAATCTGTCTCAATATAAAAGGACGATCGTGCCAAGACGCTACTATAAAAGTGTCAGGACATGTGATTTTGCTTAAACCAGGCCCAGCACCGGCGCCGCTGCGATCAGCCCAATTCCCAATAATAACCGGTAAATCACGAAGGGTAGGAAGCTCATTCGCTTCAATAAGGTCATGAGGGCATGGATGGACGCAATACCGGACACAAAGGCGATAAAGGCGACAATCATGCCGTCTTGCAATGTCACAATGCCCGCCGCTGACTCCGCATCCAGCAGGCCGAGGGCCCCATAAAACCCTGCCGCCGCCAGGATTGGCGCGCCAATCAGCATGGAAAACCGTGCCGCCTCGGTACGTTCATAGCCGAGCGCACGAGCAGCGGTCATCGTGATACCGGAACGGCTCGTTCCCGGGATCAGAGCTGCGATGGCCTGCGTGGCGCCGATCATCACCGCATGGCCCAGCGTCATATCGGCTTCTGTACGATCCTTGCCGCCAGCGACATCGGCCCACCACAGCAAAAGCCCAAATCCAATCGTCGCCCCCGCCACGGTCCAGACGCTGCGCAATTGCGCTTGGATGGCGTCAGGAACGAACATTTCATGGGCAATGGCAGCGATCAGGGCAATCGGCGTTGCGACGATGATGCAGAGGGCAAGGTTTGCCCCGCGCGAAAGCTCGGTCTTGCGAAATCCCGCGCCCAGCAGCTCAAACCCGCCTGCAATTGCAGCCACCACATCCTTGCGAAAATAGATCAACATGGCGGCGAGCGTGCCAAGATTGGAAACTGCATTGATCAACAGCTCATCGCGGCCTTCAAGCGTGAAATAATTCGCTGCCAATAGGACATGTCCGGACGAAGAGATTGGCAGCCATTCTGTCAGGCCTTGAAGGATGGCGATAATGGCGAGTTGAAGAAATGACATGAGGCGCCCGCATTTAGAACAGATCTTCCGCCTGTCGCACAAATCAAGCCAGCGCGCACGCGGAAATAAAAGATATCAAATTAGTATATTATGAGTGAAGAATAGAGCCCAGGCACTTTCAATCGCAGTTTCTCAGCTTAATTAAATACTATATTGATATATATAGGGGGATTTCACCCTTGTGGCGGGGCATCTGATAGCACATAAGCAAGGCTCCACCCTCAGGAGCGCGATATGGCAGAAAAAATGCTGCAATTCATCAAGGTCGACCGGGCCATGCCGAAAAAACGTGCGGCGCAAAAGCGCAAGGGTGACTTTGACGAAATTTACGGCGATTACGCCGCGAACGCAGCAAAATCGCAAGCGTCCCGCTGTTCGCAGTGTGGCGTGCCATTCTGCCAGCAAGGCTGTCCGCTTTCCAACAATATACCGGACTGGCTGAAACTCGCAGCCGAGGATCGGCTGGAAGAGGCCTATGCCGTTTCCAGCGCGACCAATAATATGCCTGAAATTTGCGGCCGTATCTGTCCGCAAGACCGTTTGTGCGAAGGCATCTGTACGATTGAACAATCCGGTCATGGCACTGTCACGATCGGGTCGATCGAGCGCTACATTACGGACACGGCCTGGGAGAAGGGCTGGATCAAACCGATTAATCCACCGCGCGAGCGCAGCCAATCCGCTGGCATTATCGGGGCCGGCCCTGGTGGCCTGGCCGCGGCCGAGCAGCTGCGTCGCAAAGGCTATCAAGTCACGGTCTATGATCGCTATGATCGAGGCGGCGGATTGCTCGTCTACGGTATTCCAGGCTTCAAACTTGAAAAAGACATTGTCGAGCGCCGCATCAAACATCTCGAAGCTGGCGGTATTACATTCCGCTTCAATTGCGATGTCGGCCCGGACATCTCGCTCACACAGATTCGCGACGCGCATGACACCGTATTGATTGCGACCGGCGTCTACAAAGCGCGCGACTTGAAAGTCCCAGGCATTGGCGCTGAGGGCGTCCATGCTGCGTTGGATTTCCTGACCGCGTCCAATCGCGTCGGATTTGGCGATGAGGTTCCGGCATTCGATGACGGCACGCTGAACGCGGATGGCAAACGTGTGGTCGTGATCGGTGGCGGCGACACGGCCATGGATTGCGTCCGCACTGCCGTTCGCCAGGGCGCGAAATCAGTGACCTGTCTGTATCGCCGCGACCGTGCGAACATGCCAGGCTCGCAGCGCGAAGTGGCCAATGCCGAAGAAGAAGGCGTCAAGTTTGAATGGTTGTCAGGCCCGGACGCGGTGCTGCACACCAAGGCAAATGACGTGAACGGCGTGAAGGTTCGGCGCATGAAGCTTGGCGCGCCGGACGCGTCTGGACGCCAATCGCCCGAGAAGACAGACGAGACTGTCGATATGAAAGCCGACCTGGTGATCAAGGCGCTCGGTTTCGATCCGGAAGATCTGCCAGTCCTGTTCGAGGAATCCGCCTTGCGGGTCAATCGTTGGGGCGCGATCCAGGTCGACTTCAAGACGATGGAGACCAGCTTGCCTGGCGTTTACGCCGCGGGCGACATCGTTCGCGGGGCCTCCCTGGTGGTCTGGGCGATTGTCGATGGACGCGAGGCGGCGGAGCAGATGCACAAAGCAATGCGCGCCGCGGACCGCGAGCGCAAAGTCGCGGCGGAGTAGAGCATGCATATCAGCTTCACGCCTGACGCACCGCCTATGCCGGAAATCAGTTTCGACGACTTTTTGGGCGTCGATATTCGCGTGGGTACGATTGTCGACGCGGCGCCGCTCGAGGGCGCCCGCAAGCCTTCGATCAGAATGCTGATCGATTTCGGTCAAGCGATCGGTCAAAAGAGAAGTGCGGCGCAGATTACGGAGCACTATGCCTCGGAACAACTGGTCGGTCGGCAAGTTATGGGCGTTGTAAATTTCGCGCCCCGCCAGATCGGTAAATTCATATCCGAAGTCCTCACACTTGGTTTTGCGGATCAGGACGGGGCCATTCGTCTCGCGGGGCCTGATGCAGCGATCACCAATGGCACAAGGATGAGTTGAGATGACTGAGATTCACAAAGGTCACTGTCTTTGCGGTGCGGTGCAATTGGAAGGGTGCGGCGCGCCAAAACTTGAAATTTGTCATTGCAGCATGTGTCGGCAATGGCATGGCAGTCCAGCTATGGCCGCGTCTTTCGAGCAGGGCGTGCACATTGTCGCCGGGAAAGAATACATTCACGCGTATCAAAGCTCTGACTGGGCTGAGCGCGCGTTTTGCAGCAAATGCGGCACAACGCTGTATTATCACCTGTCAGGCTCGGACATGATCCATAGCAGCCAGGCCGGTCTGTTCGACTTGCCATCCGGCTTGAAGATTCATGAAGAAATCTTCGTTGACGAACAGCCAGATTATTACCGCTTCGACACAGATGCGCCCCGGATTACCAGCGCGCAAATGTTCGAACGATTTGAAAAATACCAAGCAGAGCAACAAAACGATGACTGATTTTGTTCAGAACTATCTCGAGAATCGCCAGCGTCTGATCGATGGCCACGCCTATAATCCTGAAGACGAGCACAGCGCGTGCGGCGTTGGCCTGGTGGCTGCGCTAGACGGTCAGCCGCGCCGGGAAATTGTCGAAATGGGCATCAAGGCGTTGAAGAATGTCTGGCACCGAGGCGCCGTTGATGCCGATGGCAAAACCGGTGATGGCGCTGGCATTCGTGTGGAAGTCCCGCAGGAATTCTTTCGGTATCAAGTCTCGCGCTGTGGCCATAACCCTACAGACGATCCGATTTGCGTCGGACAGATTTTCCTGCCGCGCACCGATCTTGGTCAGCAAGAGGCTGCCCGTGCCATTGTGGAGACAGAAATCCTGCATTTCGGCTTTTATATTTATGGCTGGCGTCAGCCGCCCGTTGACGTCTCGATCATTGGTCAGAAGGCGCAGGACACCCGTCCGGAGATTGAGCAAATCATGTTCCGCGATGATCGCGCCCGCGACCCGGAAGAGTTGGAACGTGCACTCTATATCTGTCGCCGCCGGATCGAACGTCGCTCCCGTGAAGCCGGAATTCCTGGTTTTTATATCTGCTCGCTCAGCCATAAGTCGCTGATTTATAAAGGTATGTTCCTGGCGGAAGATATCGATAATTTCTATCTCGACTTGCGTGATGAGCGGTTTGAGAGCGCGGTCGCCATCTATCACCAGCGTTATTCCACGAACACATTCCCGCAATGGGCTCTGGCGCAGCCTTTCCGCATGCTGGCGCATAATGGCGAGATCAACACACTGCGCGGCAATCTTAACTGGATGAAAAGCCACGAGATCAAAATGGTCTCTGGCACGTTTGGCGATTATGTCGATGACGTGAAACCTGTTGCGCCGCAGGGCAGTTCAGATTCGGGCGCGCTCGATGCTGTATTCGAAATCCTCTGCAAAGCCGGACGCACCGCCCCGATGACCAAAGCGCTGCTCATCCCCGAGGCCTGGTCCAAGCGTGCGTCCATCATGCCTGAAAAGCATGCGGCACTTTACGCTTATTGCAACTCTGTGATGGAGCCTTGGGACGGACCTGCCGCCATTTGTGCCTATGATGGCCGCTGGGCCGTCGCAGGTCTCGACCGTAACGGGCTGCGTCCTTTGCGTTATGCACTGACCGGCGATGGTATTCTCGCGGTGGGGTCTGAGACGGGCATGTGTCCGCTCTCCGGGCATGATGTTGTTCGTCGAGGCCACGTCCAGGCCGGTGGCATGATTGCCGCTGATTTGCAGACCGGCAAATTCTATGAGCATGGCGAGATTGTCGACGAGCTCGCCGCCAAGCACCCTTACGAGGAGTGGTTGAGCAATGTGAATGATCTTGACCCAGAAATTGGACCGGGTCCGGAACCGCGCCTGTTCGATACAGAGACCATGTTGCGTCGACAGAAAGTTGCAGGCTTTACGCTTGAGACGCTGGAATTGATCCTGGCGCCTATGGCCGAAAATGGCAAAGAGGCGATCGGCTCTATGGGCGATGATAGCCCAGTTGCCGTATTGTCAGAAAAATACCGCCCGCTCTCGCATTTCTTCCGCCAGAATTTCAGTCAGGTCACTAATCCACCGGTCGACCCGCTGCGCGAAGACCGCGTCATGAGCTTGAAAACGCGGTTCAAAAATCTCGGCAATGTTCTGACGACGGACGAGACGCAACAGGATGTCTTCGTGTTGGAAAGCCCGGTCCTGTCGACCGGTATGCATGACCGACTGGTCAATATGCTCGGCGATGGCGTGCAGCAGATTGACTGTACTTTCGACCTCGGCGCCAGTGTCGGCAATGGCCGCGCGCTGCGGGATGCACTGTCGCGCATTCGACAAGAGGCTGAAGACGCTGTCCGGGCTGGGCGCGAGCACATTGTTCTGACCGATGAAAATCAGGGTGATGACCGTGTTGCCATCCCAATGATCCTGGCAACAGGTGCGGTGCATAGCCACTTGGTGGCGCAAGGATTGCGGACCTTCTGTTCGATCACGGTACGCTCAGCCGAGTGTATCGACACGCACTATTTCGCTGTGCTGATCGGCGTCGGTGCGACGTGTGTGAATGCCTATCTCGCCCAGGATGCGATCGCAGATCGTCACGCGCGAGGCCTGCTCGGCGATATCAGCATTGGCGAGGCCGTGCTGAACTTCAAGAAATCGATCGAAGCCGGCTTGCTGAAAATCATGTCCAAGATGGGCATCTCGGTGATCTCATCGTATCGCGGTGGCTACAATTTCGAAGCCCTTGGCCTGTCGCGCGCCCTGGTTGCGGATTACTTCCCAGGCCTTGCGAGCCGCATTTCAGGCCTCGGTCTGGCGGGCATTGAAGAGAATGCTGTGCGCCGCCACGAAGATGCATTTGATGAAGATGTCGTCGCATTGCCTGTGGGCGGCTTTTATCGCCTGCGCGCGAAGTCTGAGCCGCATGCGCTCGATGGCAACCTTATCCATATGCTGCAGGCTGCCTGTGATCGCGGTGACTATACGGTGTTCGAAAAGTACGCCGCCGCGGTCAATAATCGCGACCAGCCCATCCAGTTGCGAGACTTGCTCGACTTCAAGCCAGCCGGTCCGGAAGAGCCATTGGAACGGGTTCAGTCGGTCAATGAAATTCGCAAGCGCTTTGTCACGCCGGGTATGTCGCTTGGCGCGCTCAGCCCGGAAGCTCACGGAACGCTGAACGTTGCGATGAACCGCATCGGCGCCAAGTCTGTTTCAGGTGAAGGCGGCGAAGTGCGGGAACGCTATCGTCCGCTGCCAAATGGCGACAATATGAACTCGGCCGTCAAGCAAGTGGCTTCTGGTCGGTTTGGCGTCACCGCGGAATATCTGAACAATTGCCGCGAAGTTGAAATCAAAGTCGCGCAAGGCGCAAAGCCCGGCGAAGGCGGGCAGCTGCCAGGCTTTAAAGTCACTGAATTTATTGCAAAAAACCGTCATGCGACGCCTGGCGTGACGCTGATCAGCCCGCCGCCTCACCATGATATTTATTCCATCGAAGACCTGGCGCAGCTGATCTATGATTTGAAGCAGATCAACCCGGATTGCCGGGTCTGCGTCAAACTCGTGGCGCAATCTGGCGTCGGCACAGTCGCTGCGGGTGTGGCCAAAGCTAAAGCTGATGTAATCCTGATCGCAGGTGGCGTCGGTGGCACCGGCGCATCGCCGCAGACCAGTATCAAATATGCTGGCCTGCCGTGGGAACTGGGTCTTGCCGAAGCGCATCAGGTGCTCAGTCTGAACAATTTGCGCGACAAGGTCACCTTACGCACAGATGGCGGCCTCCGCACCGGACGCGACATTGTCATCGCCGCGATGCTGGGCGCTGAGGAATATGGCATTGGTACCGCATCTCTGGTCGCCATGGGCTGTATCATGGTGCGCCAATGTCATTCTAATACCTGCCCGGTTGGTGTCTGCACGCAAGATGAATCCTTGCGCGCCAAATTTACCGGTACGGCGGATAAGGTCATCAATCTGATGAGTTTCATAGCTGAAGATGTTCGCCGCATTCTGGCGTCGCTTGGCCTGAACTCGCTCGATGAAGCAATCGGCAGAACCGATCTTCTGGCCCAGGTCTCTCGCGGCGCGCCGCACCTGGATGATCTCGATCTCAATCCGCTTCTGGTTCAGGTCGATACCGCCACAGCTGTGGAATATAAGCCTGATCATCGCGAGGAAGTCCCGGACACACTGGATGCCCAGATCCTGCGCGATGGCGAGCCGTTCTTTGCGCGCGGCGAAAAAATGCAGCTAACCTATGAGGTGCAGAATGTTCTGCGCAGCATTGGGGCGCGGTCGAGCTCAGCGATTGTGCGGAAATTCGGCGAAAAAGCCTTGCCAGAAGGGCGCTTACATATTCGTCTTACCGGCAGTGCGGGCCAGTCGCTTGGGGCGTTTAGTGTACAAGGCCTGCTGCTCGACGTGATTGGCGACGCCAATGATTATGTCGGCAAGGGTCTGTCAGGCGCGACACTGCAATTGCGGCCGCCTGCTAATGCGTCTTATCTGGCCGGCGAGAATACCATTATTGGCAATACCTGTTTGTACGGCGCCACCAGCGGCAATCTCTACGCTGCTGGTCAGGCCGGCGTCCGGTTCGCGGTGCGCAATTCTGGCGCGGAAGCTGTGATTGAAGGCTGCGGCGCCAATGGGTGCGAATATATGACCGGCGGCCGGGTCGCTATTCTCGGCGCTGTTGGCGACAATTTCGGGGCCGGCATGACGGGCGGTGTGGCCTATATCTGGGACCCGGAGCAGCAGTTTGAGCATGTCGCCAACCCGGATGCCATTGACTGGTATCCGCTGGTCGACATGGATCAAAAGCATATTGATGTGTTCGAAATGATGCTCGAAATCCACCGTGATCGCACCGGCTCTGCGCGCGCCACCGAATTGTTAAAGGAATGGGGCCAAACGCTCACTGAAACGCTGATGATTGTGCCTAAGGAAATAGCAGACCGTGTGCTTAAAGATACGGATGTGAAAAAGGCGAGATTTGCCGCAGCATAAAGCCGATCAGGGCAAAGGCCCCGTGAAAGGCGGTGAAGTTCCACAGGCCGCCGATTTGACACCAGCGCACAAAGTCACCGTTGGCCTCCGGCCCCCAC
>JBCCDZ010000020.1:0-20307 GCA_039030525.1 Pseudomonadota bacterium
CTTGTCGATTTCATCAATCAGCAGAACCGAGCCCTGATCCTGTTTCATCGCGGTCAACAAGGGCCGCGGTTCCAGGAAGGTCTCTGAGAAAAACAGGTCTTCGAAAGAGGTCAGTTTGTCGAACGCCGCATCCAGGGTTCCAGCGCCGTCCATCACTTCGCCCAGCTTTTCCTTGAGCAATTGGGTATAGAGCAGCTGCTTGCCATACTTCCACTCATACAGCGCTTTGCCCTCATCGAGGCCTTCATAGCATTGCAACCGGTTCAGCGTCACATCCAGAAACCGCGCCATTGAGGCCGCAAGATCGGTCTTGCCAACGCCTGCCGGACCTTCAATCAGGATCGGCTTGCGCAGATTATGCGCCAGATAGATCGCCGTCGAAATCTCGCGCGTGGAGATATAGCCAACCGATGCCAGACCCGCCGTGATCGCGTCAATGCTGGTAAGGGGTTCATAACCTGTATTCGTCATGCGCTTCTCGTAACCGCGCGCCGGAGTGCCCGCAAGAATGACCTTGAGGTAAGCGGCTGTGCTTTGTCTGGTCAAATATCCTTGGCCTGATTACGTTCACAGCCAGCAAGATTCGGGAGCTTTCACATGCGATCACTCATTCTCGGCGCCGTGGCGCTGTTCGGCACTGCCGCCTGCCAGGCCCAGGACGCGGTCGAATCCACTGTCACCGCAGATGAGATCGCCTCCGCCCTTGCTCCGGATTGGCGCGATGTGGCCGCGGAAAACCTGATCCTGATTGAAACTGGCCATGGCGACATCGTCATCGAGCTGAACCCGGATTTCGCACCCAATCACGCCAGCCAATTCCGGCAATTGGTCCGTGACGACGTCTATAATGGCATTCGATTCTACCGCGTGATTGAAGCTTTCGTCGCCCAAGGCGGATTGCAGGAAGACGAGCTTATCACGCCATTCCCTGTCCTGTTGAATGAGAATGATCGCCCGATCTCAGACGCGAAATTCGTCCCCCTCGGAAATGCCGACCTGTTCGCGCCCATAGTCGGTCATATAGACGGTTTCGCCGTCGGTCGCAGCGAGTCGCTCGACAAGGAATGGCTTCTGCATTGCCCAGGCGCCCTCGCCATGGCCCGTGACACAGATCCGGACAGTGGCAGCACAGAATTCTACATCGTGCTGGACGCGCAGCGCTATCTAGACCGAAACCTCACCGTTTTCGGCCGCGTCATTGACGGCATGCAATATGTGCAAAAGCTCAAACGTGGCGTCCGCGCCATAGAAAGCGGTGTCATTCAGGCGCCTGAAGTGGGTGACGAGATTCTGTCCATGACCGTCGCCGCTGATATGGCCGACGTCATCCGCCCGAAATACCAGGTCCAGGCTGTGCCGAGCCAGGCCTTTGAGGATGCCAAGACCGAAAAACGCGTGCGCGACGAGGACTTCTTCTACCGCAAGCCACCCGAAATCCTGGACATTTGCGGCTTTGAAGTGCCGGTTCAGAAAACGCCTGAAGCAGCGCCTATTGCATCGTCGGAATGATAAAGGCCTGATCGCCAATATCGCCTTCCGGCCAACGTTGGGTGACGGTCTTGATCTTGGTCCAGAAGCGGACGCCTTCGGGGCCGTGCTGATTGGTGTCGCCAAAGGCTGAGCGTTTCCAGCCGCCAAACGTATGATAGCTGACCGGCACCGGGATCGGCACATTGACGCCGACCATGCCGACATTGACCTGGGCTGCGAACTCGCGCGCCGCCCGGCCATTGCTGGTGAAGATCGCAACGCCATTGCCATATTGATGGTTGCTCGGCAGAGCCGCCGCTTCTTCCAGGCTCTCCGCCCGCACGACTTGCAGGACTGGCCCGAAAATCTCTTCCTCATAGGACCGCATGCCGGGCTTCACATTGTCGAACAGGCTGGGCCCGATGAAATAGCCATTCTCGTGGCCTTGCAGCGTGTGGCCGCGGCCATCGAGCTTCAGGTCCGCGCCTTCATCGACGCCCATCTGGATATAGCTTTCGACTTTCGCCTTGTGCGCCGCAGAAACAACAGGGCCATAATGCGCCTCAGCATCGGTTGAGACGCCGACTTTCAAGCCTCTCGCCGCGTCCAGCATCCGTTCGACAAACTCGTCGCCGGTCTTCTGGCCGACCGTAACCGCGACAGGCAGCGCCATGCAGCGCTCGCCCGCAGAGCCATAAGCGGCACCGACAATGTCTTTGACCGCTTGTTCCATATTGCAGTCTGGCATGATGATACCATGGTTCTTGGCGCCGCCCATCGCCTGGACCCGCTTTCCGTGCGCGGTGCCGGTGGCGTAGACATATTGCGCGATATCGGATGAGCCGACAAAGCTCAGGGCTTTGACATCCGGATGGGTCAACAGCGCATCAACGCTTTCCTTGTCACCATTGATCATGTTGAGCACGCCCTCAGGGGCACCCGCCTCATAGAACAGCTCGACCAGGCGCAGCGGCACGCTCGGATCTTTCTCAGATGGCTTCAGGATAAACGTGTTGCCGCAAGCGATCGCCACCGCAAACATCCAGCATGGGATCATGGCCGGGAAGTTGAACGGGGTGATACCCGCGACAACGCCGAGCGGCTGGCGCATAGAGTAGACATCAATGCCTGGGCCAGCGCCTTCGGTGTATTCGCCTTTTTGAAGATGCGGGATGCCACAAGCAAACTCGACCACATCAATGCCGCGCTGAACGTCGCCGCGGCTGTCTGCGATGACTTTACCGTGCTCCGATGACAGCAATTCTGCCAGCTCATCCATATTGGCTTCAAGCAGGCGTTTAAACTCATACATCACGCGCGCGCGGCGCTGCGGGTTTGTGTTCGTCCAACTTGGCAAAGCGGCTTTGGCATTTTCGACTGCTGCCGCGACTTCATCCGTCGTCGCCAGCGCCACGCGGGCCTGCACGTCTCCGGTATTTGGATTGTAAATATCGCCAAACCGGCCGGATGTCCCGGCCACTTGTTTACCGCCAATGAAATGGCTCACTTCGCGCATCGCGATTCTCCCGAATTTGGATCATATATGCCCGGTGAGATCGCGCATTCAGTCTGCCAAAGCAAGCCTTGCGCATGGTAAGCCCTAATACATGTAGACGGCGCAGCCTCAGCCCGCCATGCGCCCGCGGAGCTCAACCGTGCTGACATGTCCCGCCGCACGCGACATCAAGACATCAGCAATGGTCGCGACCAATTCCGGCCCGGTGACAGGTTTCTTCATCGCCCGGTCTGCCCCCACAGCAAGACAGGCCTGTCGGCGGCTCTCGGTCGTGTCAGCGGTTAAGGCAATCACGGGCGTCGCCGCGTTGACGCCACCCTGGCGCCTCAGACCATCGATAAAGTTCATCGAATTGCCATCTGGCAGATGCAAGTCGGTGATCACGGCCTGGAATTTGGTCAGCGCGACATAGGATTCCGCGGCATGAAGGGTTCCAGCATGGTGAACGGTCCAACCCGCTTGTTCCAGTGCATTGATGACAATCATCGCGGATGCTTCATGATCTTCAACCAGAAGTATGTCGCCGAGCTCGAACTTGCCGCGCTTTGGCGTTGCTGGTTCATCGAGTTTGGTGGCCGTGTTGGACACGCGCTCGACCGGAATGCTTAGCGTAAAGACGCTGCCGCCTTTCGGATTGTCAGCATAGGTCAGGTCGCCGCCAAGGCCAGTTGCCAGCGCGCGCGATATGGTCAGCCCAAGGCCCCAGCCTTTTACGCCATCAATCTCAGGTCCTTTTTCAAACACTTCCATGAAGCGTTCGCGCTGCTTTGGCGTCAAACCGCGGCCCGTATCTGCCACCGAAAGGGTGAGCATCAGCGCCCCGCCTAAGGATTGTGTCGAGAGCGTCGTGGAGATTTCGCCCTCTTTGGTGAATTTCAGAGCATTGGAAATCAGATTATTGGCAATCTGGCGCACCCGACCAAGATCGGTCTGTACATAGTGCGGCCCGTCCGGAATGAACCCGATGCGCAGCGCCAAACCACGCCGCGAGGCTTCCGAGGCCCATAGGCGGCGCAAATCATCGGTCAGTTCGGTGAGATCAGCGGCCTCCTTATTGACGTTCAGCTTACCGGCCTCGAGCCGGGCAAAGTCGAGCGTGTCCGTGAGAATGCGGTCTAGCGTGTGGCTCGATCTCACAATGGTCTGCGCCAGGTCTTTTTCATAATCATCTCGGACTTTGCCAGCGAGCATTTCCGATAGTCCCATAATCGCCGTAAGCGGCGTGCGGATCTCATGCGCCAAGGTTCCAAGCAGCGGTGATTGCCGACCATTGCCTGCCAGTTTCCCGAGCGCAGGCGACGGCGGCACCGTCGCGGCGGGCGCATCGCCGAGCGCTGCGATCAAGGCCTCCTGAAGTTTGGCTGGGCTCAGCACGCCCTTGAACCGCTTATCCTCGACAATGATACAGCCGCGCCGAATGACGGCATCAATATGCTTGCCCGCTTTGGCGACGAAGGACTGGACCGTGGTCTCGGCTTTCATGATCAGCGCGCGGGCGGTGATCAGGTCCCCAATCGCCAGGCGCGCGTAATTGTTCTGGCCGGCGCTCGCTGCAAATTCAAAGGTCAGCGTGCGGCTGATCAAACCGGCCGGACGCTTGTCACGGACCAGGATGAAATATTGCGCATGCGGGTCATTGAGAAAGCGATCGACCACCGCAGAGAGAGGCATGCTCGCCGAAATCGGCTTCGCACTTTCAACAAAATCGCCCAGACAGACCGGCATGTTCGCCCCTCATACTCTACATTCAAGTATGAGAAATTGCCCGCAATTCCTTTACGGCTTGCAAACCAAACGCATTTTTTCTGCTATTTGATGTCGCTATGGTGCGAAACAATCTTGCTCACCAGACCGTATTTGACCGCTTCCTCAGCGCTCATCCAGTGATCGCGATCCGTGTCTTCGACGATCTTCTTCAATGTCTGGCCGGTTGCTTCAGCGAAAATTTTGTTCAGACGTTCGCGCATACGCACGATTTCCCGAACCTGGATCTCGACATCAGACGCCTGGCCGCCAACGCCGCCACGGGGTTCGTGCAACAGGAAGCGCGTATTCGGGAGCGCAAACCGGTTCTCTTTCTGGGCCGCGGCATAGATGAGCGCACCGGCACTGGCGACCCAACCGGATCCCAGCACTTTCACAGGCGCCCCGACGAATTTGATCATATCATGGATCATATCGCCGGATTCGACATGTCCACCGGGCGACGAAATCACCAGAAGGATCGGGTCAGAACTGTCTGAGGCCAGCGCCAAAAGGCGTTCGCAAACGCGCCGCGCCAGCTTGTCATCAACGCCGCCGGTCAACATGATTGTCCGGGCATTGAACAGCGCTTCTTCCAGAAACGCGTTCGGCTCGCTCATCGGTTTGGCGTCAGCTTCATCATCAAGGCGTGTCATGCACTCTCCGCAAATATCCTGGCCAGAGATTTGAGGTGCCAAAGGCGCTGGGTCAAGCGGCAAAATGCCTATTTTGTGTGGGTAACCGTTAACCCAAAGATTTCCATCATCTCTTCCGGCTCTGGCTCATCTTCATAGCTTTCGATCAATTCCACCGTAATTGGCGTTGGCGGTGTCAGCTTGACCTCGAAGCTGCCACCAGATTCGAGATAGCTCGCATAAGCCTCCAGCCAGTCGGCGGCAGGCGGAAATTCTGCGGCGGCGCTTGGCTTGCCCATCCGCATCATCGTGCCAAGATATGTGCGCAATTGCGCCGGCTCCATATTGCCCAGCATCGCGCCCCAACCTTCATCCGGGTATTCCTTGCCGAGCGCATGCGCAAAGCCGAACAGTTTGTCATAGCCGCCTTTATCTTCTTCGAAGAAACGTGCGCCGCGGAAGGCGAAAGCGTCTTGAAAGGCGGTTTCGAAGGCCGCTTCGCGGTCTTCGGATTCATAGGCCGCCAGCAAGGCGTCATAGACCGGCAAGGACAGTGATACGTCCCAGGCACTGGTGCCAAACCCGTCTGCATCAAACTCGATCGCAAAATCAGACGGTCCGGAATCGGCATCCCAAGTGGCGCTGGCCGCGAAATCGAATGGCAATTTGTCGAGACCATGTTCTGGCAAAAGCTCGATCGCTTTATCAAGTCCTTCGCGCACCATGGCCAGCTCCGCCGCTTCCTGATCATCGCTCGGGGCCAAATCAGGGTTATCCATAAACGTCTCGAACAGGATTTTGAAGAAGCCCGTCAATTCGCCCGTATTCAACAAGGCGCCTTCCATGCCAAAGCTGAGATCGCTGGGAATGATCCATTCGAACTGATCGCCATTGAAATAGCCACGCTCGGCGGTGAGGATTTCCTTGTCATTCAATTGCGCTTCATAACCGGTGACTTCCCATGTCCCGAGACTCAGCAAGTCGCGTTCTTGCATCTCAGGCAGTTCGGATCGTGCTAGAAAGCCCATCAATTTGTCGAGCCGCAGATTAGAGACCGTTGAGGCGTCATAGCTTTCCGCCTGAACCATGGTGAAGCCCGCCGGGAAACCGGACATGGTGATGACTTCGCCTGGCAGGGTCTCGCCATTATGCGAATTGGTCTGCGACGAGCGATAGCCACGCGCCATATTGGTGTCGACATCAAAGCCGCGCATGTTTTCAGCAGCTGCCAGGTCGATGCTGAACGAGGCCGATAGCTCTGCGCCCGGTTGGCGCATATCCATGTTCACCAATGTGTTCTCAGTCACGCTCTTATCGATCGACATGGAGCGCCCAATTGCCACCAGCCATTGCGCCGTATGAATGGCCTCCGTGACGGTTGGCGGGATGTCTTCATCCAGCGCAGTCAGAGTTTCCTGCGGCAGCAAAGAGAGCTCCCATGGCAACAAGCCAACATTAGAGACCACCATGCGCTCCGCGTTCATTTCGAGCCGCTCGAAGGCGACTTCGAACCCGTCTGGCAAGTCTTCATCGATCTGCGAGAAAATGCTGTCAAACAGCGCATTGAAGGCCAGGTCGACGCCGAAATATGAGACATTGCTGCCTTCCATCCGAGTGAATAGGAGCCCCGATTCTGTCAGGCGCTCGCCGCCAAGGCGCGCGACCAGCAATTCATCATCATAGCCCCACAGCTTAGCGTCTTCGAATGTGATGCCGAATTGCGGGTCTTGACCAAATCCGATGGACAAATCTTCAAACACGGTCGCGCCAGTGTCGGCATCAAGTGATTTCGCATCCCAGGTGATCGCGGCATAGTCCGGCAAGCTGGCGACCAATCCTGACAGATCGGCTTCGCTGGCCCCTGTATCGGCGAAGCTCTCATTCGCAAATGCCATGAATTCCGCAACCACCGGGTCGGCTTGAGTGGTCGCGGTGGTGCTGCCAGCCGGCTCGTCCGGTGCTTCCGCCCCTGGTGTACAGGCGGTCAGCGAAGTCGCGGCAATCGCCGCAAAAGTCCAAGTCTTGAGAGTCATCACATCTTCTCCATTTGTCAGTGGCCTTCAAAGGCCATCAGCGCATTGACGTCCAAACCATGCGCGCGCAATCGGTCCGCGCCCCCTAAATCCGGCAAATCGACCAGAAATGCCGCGGCGACGACGGTGGCGTTCGCCTGGCGCAGCAATTTCAAGCCCGCCTCGGCTGTACCCCCCGTCGCGATCAGGTCATCCACCAGCAAAACTCTATCTCCCGCTTTCAAGGCATCGGTATGCATATGCAGTTCATCTGTGCCGTATTCGAGCTCATACGTCTCGCTGAAGGTTTGCCAAGGCAGCTTACCCGGTTTGCGAAGCGCCGTGAAGCCAGCATCGAGCTCGATCGCCAGCGCGCCGCCAAGAATGAAGCCCCGCGCATCAATGCCGGCAACTTGATCAATGGTCTGGCCACGGAACGGCGCCGCCATCTCATCAACCGCTTGTTTGAACGCGTCTGCATGCGCCATCAGCGTGGTGACATCGCGAAACAAGATGCCCGGCTTGGGATGGTCGGGAATTGTTCGAACAAATTTTTTGAGATCCATATGCCTAGTGAACGAATCCGGGAGTGGGAGGCTTGGATTGAGGTGTGGATTCGACACTGGGTTCAACCGGGTCTGGGTCCGGGTCTGTCTGGTCTGGCGATTCTGCTGAAAGTTCAGGCACAGGCTCTGGTTCTAGCTCAGGTTCTGGCTCAGACTCTGGCGCGCTTTCATCGAATTCGGCGACGGCTGGTTCGGGCGCTATGGCTTCAAATGTCGCAATTTCTGCCGAAATTTGCGCAGTTTTAGCGTCGTCTTGCAAGTTTTCGGCAACGTCCTGCACAGTTTGAGTCGCATTTGGTCCAGTTTCAGCAAGTTCTGGCGCAGAAACGGCGCCGGTTTCCACCACCGGATCGGATTGCGTGACCTCGTCCGGCATTGGCGCATCTTGTGGCGCGGTCTCGGCGACCGCTGCGGCCACAATCGCAGCCCCCGCAACCGCCGCTTCTTCAACCGGTGGTTCCTTCTTCTTCCGCTTCCAGAACGGGGCGTTCGGATCCGCCTTGCGATCATATTGCTTGGCGAAATACTCGCTGGCCGTATAGGTCAGCGGCTTCGGGGTCAGCGTCATACCGTCCTGGCGCAGGCGCTCTACCACCTTATCGCGCAAATGTAGGCCAGGCAGCGAGTCCGCATGGAACTTGTTCGCTTTCATCCAGTCCCGGACATCCCAGCTGCGGGTGGAACGAGCCGCCTCCGCGGCGCAGCCCTTATGCTCTTCCCATAAATACAAGGTTGAGAGCGCGCCAATCACGGCATCCGCAGCCACATTGGCGGGCATATTGACGTCGGTCTGATTGGCGAGCGCGGCGCGCAAGGAGCGTTTATGCGCGCTTAACTCATTGTAATTGCCGCGAATAACCGTGAGTCCGCCCCGATCAGCTTCGTTCGGCCGCGATAGAAGCGCGTCCAGCTGAGGATGCACGACAGGCACGAGTTCGATATCGCTCTTCAGGCTGCCATTGGCGAGCCCCGCCAGCTCGGACATCATACGCTTTAAATTGTGCCGCAATTCATAGCTGACACCGACCAGCGCACGCTTCTCCATATCGCGCTCGCGATCGACCCAGCGCCAGGCTGACCAGGCCATGTATGCGACCGCTGCAATCAATACGAGCAGGCCAGACACTAGAAAGGTCTCAAATGTTGCGTCGGACATAATCCACTCCCCTTTGTTAACCAATTAGCAAAGGTTGAAGAGAAGGGCCACTTGCAAAACGTTAAATCACACAGCGACCGGGGCCTTGATGTGCGGATGTGCTTGATAATCCACGAGTTCAAAGTCCTCATACTCCCAGCCGAACAGGTCGTTCTTGTCTGGATTCAGGATCATTTTTGGCTCTGGATAAGGTTCCCGCGTTAACTGTAGACGCGCCTGTTCGAGATGGTTCGCATAGAGATGCGTATCGCCGAATGTGTGCACAAAATCACCCGGTTTCAGGCCGGTTGCACGTGCCATCATCAGCGTCAGCAACGCATATGAGGCAATATTGAACGGCACGCCCAGAAACACATCTGCAGAGCGTTGATAAAGCTGACAATTCAAGCGTCCATCCATGACATTGAACTGGAACAGGCAATGACAGGGCGGCAGCGCCATGGATGGCACATCGGCCGGATTCCAGGCTGACACCACCATGCGACGCGAGTTCGGATTGGTGCGAATTTCGTCCAGAACCCATTGAATCTGATCAATCACACGGCCATCCGGCGCGGCCCAGCTGCGCCATTGTTTGCCATAGACCGGGCCGAGATCACCATTCTCATCTGCCCATTCATTCCAGATCGAGACTTTTCGGTCCTGCAGCCAGCGCACATTCGTGTCGCCGCGCAGGAACCATAAGAGCTCAATAATGATTGACCGCAGATGTAGCTTTTTCGTGGTCAACAGCGGAAACCGCTCAGACAAGTCAAACCGCATTTGGCGCCCAAACACCCCCAACGTGCCAGTCCCGGTGCGGTCGCCACGCTCAACGCCATTATCGAGAATGTCCTGCAGAAGATCGAGATATTGTTTCATAGCGTCTGTAAACCATGACTCGATCTTCAAGACCAGCAGCGACGGTCAGGTTTGGTGAATAAAACCTGTGCGCAATCGGTCCAATTACCGTCATGATCGCAACGCCATCTCCATACATATTTTCTACTCCTGGTTGAAGTGGGACATCTTTAGCGGAAGCGCGGAGGAGTCCCATGCTATCTCTATTTTCATCAAATCAGTCCGGCCAAGTGGCCGTCTTTTTCGCATTCAGTCTGGTGCCGATCTGCCTTATGGTCGGATTTACGCTCGATCAGCAAACCCAGATTCATCGCGAATATTCGGTACAAGCCGCCCTCGATTCTGCAGTGCTCGCAGCCGCGAAATCCAGACAAACCGGGGCTAATGACGCCGAAGTCAAAGCGGACCTGGTCAATTTCATAAATCCGAAAATCAACGCTCTGCCCGGCCTGAACTGCGATCCTCTTTCGATCTCAATGCCAGCGGCGAGCCGGGAAATCGAGGCGGAGATTGAATGCGATCAAGACACCTCTTTGATGCATATGATGGGGCAGGAAACGATGCCACTTAAAGTCGAGTCTACTGCAAGTTATGCGCTGACAGCGATTGATGTCGCATTCGTATTTGACGTTTCAGGATCAATGCGAAACGGCAACCGTCTCGTCGATTTGAAGTCTGCTGTGACCGACGCGTTCAATGTTTTGCTGCCCAGCACGGCAACCGCCGAGATGGTCGAAAACACCCGTATCGCCATCGCGTCTTTTAGCTCCATGCTGAACGCAGGCCCTTATTTCGAGCAGGTCACAGGCTTGCCCCCTGAGCGTTCGTATAGCGACACTGTCTTGTCCGAAATCCAGGACAGCGAGGTGGCGCGTGGTCGCCGATATTCAGAACTTCGGGTCTTTCTCTATGATGCCGACACCGGGAATCGCATTGCTGAAATCGGTGACGGGGCCGTGATCAAAGTCGAACCGGATCAAATCGATAACATCACCATCGTCGTGGAACCGAAATCGACTTATTATCGCGCTGGCGATTTTGAAAGCGTCGAGTTCGACCTGACAGGCGAAGAGACGAAACGCGCAGGCGAAAGCGTGGAACCTTTTACCCTGTATGGCGATAGCGGGATGAGCAACCTGGATGGCGAGCAATGGTCAACCGGAGCGTTCGAACTCGACCTCACAGTCTATGATGGCAATGGACTGACCGGCAATCATGTGGTCGACAAAACGATTGCGTTTGAATTGTTCAAGGACGGCGATGTGCGCGAGAGCGACCAGAGCTTTGTGCTCCGCTCAACCTGTGTTTGGGAACGCGAAGGTGATGAAAAATTCACCGACGCCCCTCCCGGTCCAGGCAACTATCTCGCCGCGCACAGCGCCTGGTATCGCCAGTATAGCCAGACGTCGCCAAATGGATATTGGCAAGTCGGATTCAATGAACATGGCGAGCATGATCACACGGGAAATATTTGTCGGACGCCGCCGCCTCAGGAACTGACCAATAATCGAACGGCGCTCGACACCTATGTCTCAACCATGCAGGCCGATGGTTCTACAGCAGGTCATTTAGGCGTCGCCTGGGGCTGGTATCTGATCTCTGATCAATGGAGTGCGATCTTTGACGATACGGCGGCCCCCGCATTGTACACGGATACGGAGATCAAAAAGGCCGTCATTCTCATGACCGATGGCGCATTCAACAAGTACGGTTATCGCTCTCAAGGTGACTCGCCAACGCAAGCAAAGGCCATCTGCGATGGCATGAAAGCCAAAGGCGTTTTGGTCTATGGTATTGCTTTCAAAGCTCCGAGCGAGGGTCAGGAGGTGCTGGAATATTGTGCCACGAATAGCGACATGTATTTCAACGCAACCGATACGGCCAAACTGAACGAGGCTTACAAGCAGATTGCAGTTGAACTATCAGATCTCAGAATCGCGAAATAGTAGGTGCTGCCCAGACTGAAACTACAGTAAAAATAGTCTCAACGTCTCATTCGAAATCCGACATCGGACTCTAACGGGCCTTAAAACACGGTCGGCTAAAACGTTCAAAACTAGGGACGTTAGAGCGCCACCCGCGCCTTTCGAATATGAGCATGTTCGCAAAGCTAAAAAAAGACTGCAGCGGTAATGTATTGATGATCTTCGCCTTGTGCCTGGTGCCGATGGTGGTCGTGGCCGGGTTTGCCGTTGATTTCCAGCAAACGGTCAAGCGCAAGGCAAAGGTCCAGGTCGTGCTTGATTCAGCCGTCCTGGCGGCTGCGCGAGTCAAACAGACCGGCGCCACTGATGATGCGGTGAAACAGTCGGTGCAGGACTTCATGGACGCCCAAATTGCCGGATTAGGTGGACTGACCTGCGCCCCAGCCGTGGTTGTGGTCACACCAAACGAGGAAGAGATCGACGCGAATATCAGCTGCAAGCAAGACACTTATCTGATCAAAGTGATTGGTCGCGACCAAGTGGACTTCAAAGTCATTTCTGGCTCCGAGTATGGCATCGACAAGATCGATGTCGCATTCATGTTCGACATTTCAGGATCAATGAACAGCGCCAGCCGACTGACCAATTTGAAAGTCGCTGCGCAAGAAGCGGTGGATGTTCTGTTACCTGCGGGCGCCTCGCAAGAATTGATCGACAATACACGCTTGGCCATGGTCTCATACAATGCCATGGTCAATGCTGGCGACCATTTCCAGGATGTCACCGGCGTCACACCGACGCGGACCTATACGCATGAAATCGCGCCAGATTACACTGAAGACGACTTGACCGAGGGCACGCTGTTCGATGAGTTTCACCTCGGCATCTATGACACCGATACAGACGATCTGATTGCCGAGTTCGGCGATGGCGCGGTGATTGTGATTGATGAAGACTGGGATGACGACCTGACCATCGCGATGACGCTGGAAAGCTCACATGACCTTTATGGCCAGGATGACAGTGTCAGGTATACGCTCTCCGGTCCAGAAACCCAGAACCGGATCGAGAATGTTGAACCCTATGCCATGTATGGCGATGGCGGCTCAACCACCAATATGAATGGTCAACCTTGGGATATGGGCGAGTTTACATTGCGCATCCAAGTCTACGATGGCGGTAGCGCCAATGGCACGGAACTGTTCGACGAGACCATCAGCTTCACACTGGTCCTGGAAACCGAAATGGAACCGTCGACCACGACCTACACCCTGACGTCACGTTGTGTCTGGGAACGCGACGGCGATGAAAAATTCACCGATGCAGCCCCCGGCGCAGGCGCTTACCTGTCGCACCAACAGGCCTGGTTTGTTGAAGATTCCAGCCAAAGCGATGGCGGGGACTGGAAAGTCGGCCATCCAAATCGTGAAGATGACAACAAGTATCGTGGCAATGAGTGTCGCAGTGCAGAACCGCTGGAACTGACCAATAATCGCACCACGCTGGGCAACTATATCACTGCCCTGAATGCGGGCGGCTATACTGCTGGACATCTCGGCGTCGCCTGGACCTGGTATATGGTTGCGGAAGACTGGGACACGGTGTTTGACGGCGACGCGGCGCCACTCTCTTATTCAGAGCCGGACTCTGCCAAAGTCGTCATCTTGATGACGGACGGGGCGTTCAATACGGAAGTCTTTCCGGAGCAGGGCGACTCGGCCGCTCAAGCGCGCAGCCTTTGCGATAATATGAAAGTCAAGGATCTCAAGATCTACTCGGTTGCCCTGAATGCACCGACGGCCGGGCAGCAAGTCCTGTCTTATTGTGCATCCGGTCCTGATTTTTACTTCCAGCCGGAAACGGGCGCCGAATTGACGGAGGCGTACAAGCAGATTGCGGCGTCGATTTCTGATCTGCGCATTTCGAAATAGGCCCTGACGAGTCGTTCAATCTAGCCGATTGTTCGATTTGTAAAAATTGTCTCAACGTCTCACGTCAAATCTCGGCGGCGATCTTTGCGATGCCTGAAGGCTGATCTTGTAGGCTCTAAAAAATTAATAGGGGCCGTTAGGGCGCAATCGCGCCTTCCGAAATACACTATGCTTAGAAAGTTCAAAGACGATAGCAGCGGCAATGTGGTGATGATCTTCGCCCTGTCGATTATACCAATTTTAGCCATTGCCGGGTTCGCGATCGATTTTCAGCAAACCATCAAACGGAAAGCCAAAGTCCAATTGGTACTGGATTCAGCTGTACTCGCGGCCGCGCGTGTCAAACAAACCGGCGCAACGGATGATGAAGTTAAATTGTCGGTCCAACAATTCCTGGATGGCCAGATTTCCAGTCTCGGTGGCCTGACCTGTGACCCGGCAAACGTCACTATCACTGCGAATGATGAAGAGATCGACGCTGATATTGGCTGTCAGCAAGACACATATCTGGTCAAAGTCATCGGGCGCAAGCAGATCGATTTCCGGGTCTATTCCGGGTCTGAATATGGCATCGACAAGCTCGACGTCGCTTTCATGTTCGACATTTCCGGGTCGATGAACAGCTCCAGCCGCCTGACCAATCTCAAGAGCGCGGCGCAAGAAGCGGTCGACATCCTGCTGCCAGATGGCGCATCGCCTGAACTGATCGAGAATACGCGCCTGGCTATGGTGTCCTATAATGCCATGGTCAATGCTGGTGACCATTTCCAGGACGTGACAGGCGTTACACCTACGCGGACCTATACGCACCAGATTGACCCTGAATATACTGAAGACGATCTCACCGACGGGACCATTTATGACGATTTCCTGGTCGGCTTGTATGATACCGACACTGGCGATCTGATCGCGGAAATCGGTGAAGATGCGGTGATCAAAGTTGAAGACTGGATGGATGATGACCTCACCATCGCCGTGACCATGAATAACTCACACGATCTCTATGGCGAAGTTGAAAGCATGCGCATGGATTTGTCGGGCACGGAGTCGAAAACCAAATATGAAAATGTCGAGCCGTATGCCTTGTACGGCGATAGCGGCAATACCAATAATATGACGGGTCAGAGCTGGGATATGGGGGATTTCACCATCCGCCTGCGTGCCTATTCGAAGAATAATCGACAAGGCACAAAACTGTTTGACGAGGAAATTGACTTTACACTCGTGCTGGCGGACGATCTCGAACCGATCAACACATCTTATACGTTGACGTCTCGCTGTGTCTGGGAACGAGATGGCACTGAGAAATTCACCGATGCCGCCCCAGGAGCAGGCGCTTATCTGTCACACCAGCAAGCCTGGTTTGTCGAAGATTCAAGCGAAAGCGATGGCGGGGACTGGGAAGTTGGACACCCGAACCGGCCAGATGATAGCAAGTATGATGGCGATGAATGTCGCAGCGCGGAACCGGTGGAATTGACCAATGATCGCACTACGCTCGGCAATTATATCACCTCCCTGAATGCTGGCGGCTATACAGCTGGACATCTTGGGGTCGCATGGACCTGGTATCTGGTTTCCGACAATTGGGATCAGGTCTTTGATGGCGATGCCGCCCCGCTCTCTTACTCTGAGCCGGATTCAGCCAAAGTCGTGATCCTGATGACAGATGGTGCGTTCAATACCGAGATCTATCCAGAGCAAGGCAGCTCGTCGAGCCAAGCGCAGGACTTATGTGACAATATGAAACTCAAGGACATTAAGGTCTATTCCGTCGCATTGAATGCACCGAATTCGGGCAAGGCCGTATTGTCCTATTGTGCATCCGGAACTGATTTCTACTTCGAACCCGAAACCGGGGCAGAGCTGAGCGATGCTTATAAGCAGATCGCAGCTTCGATTTCAGATTTGCGGATTTCGAAATAAGATCCAGATTGCATTCACCAATATGAGGCAAACTCGACCTGGCGCCGCGTTGATGCAGACGCGGTCGCCGATCCGCTTCACTGGCGCCCTTGCATCGCTTCGATCTGACGCTCCGTCTGCGCCACTGTTTTAGCACAAGTGCACCACGCGGCACGAAGCGTCGCGATCAGCGCGGCACTCGTGGTCAGACTGGCCACCACGAACAAGCCTGCACCAATGAAGATCGCGGCCTGACCGACACTCTCTGACAACCGAAAGAATTGCGCACCAATCACAGCAACTGGAAAAGTCGTCGCCCACCAGGACAGCGTGATGCCAGCCTTCCGAATAAACGGGATCTGAACCACCAGTACAGCGATGAAGAAGGTCCCGCCACTTAGTAGCAGAAACGGCACCTGCCAGGTCAAGCTCGGGAACAGTGTCAGCAAGCCGCCCGCGGCCAACCCGAACGGTGCGGCGATAATAAACAGTGTCGGACGCAAATCCGGCGCCACGGCTGGCTCGAAGACCAGTCGGCGAAACACCAGTGGCAATAACATCAGCCAGAGCATCCCACCGGCGCCCAAAGTCAGCATCGGAAACAGGATGGGGCCATAGGCGGGCCAGGTCACTGCGGACGTCATAATTCCGGCCGCCGGAAGGAACCAAGTCGGATTTAGATCCGCAGGCGCGTAATCATGCGTCAGCCAGCGTCCAACGAAAGCCAGCAAGAGGGCGAGATGCAATAAGGACGCGACCAACCAGATGACTGACCCCACCGCGACCTGTTCCGCCATCGCGCCCCCAATCACCATGGCCGCCATTAATCCTGGCGCCAGAAGGTTTGCCCGTGTCGCCATTGAGATGTCTTCCGCAACTTCACTGCGATGGCGGATCAGCTTGATCAGATAGAGCAGGACATCCATGACGAGAATGCTGCTTGCGCCCACAAACAGACCCACAGAAACACTATTCAAGGCGTCGATCGCAAGCGTCGCAAACGCAGCCTTGGAGACTGCGCCAAGCCCTGCCAGACCGAGCGCGATTGGAAACAATGCGGTTGGTATCCGTACCAGCAGATTACCGGCGCCGGTAAAGGAGAGGGCCATTCTGTTTTCCTCGCATGAACGTATTGAGCATTGATCGGCCACGCTCAGCAGCTTGGCAAGACGTGCGCCCGCACCGCGATCTGTCAATAGCGGTACGGGCGCGATGGATTAGCGATCATCAGACATTGCTATGATAATAGCGTTCGTCGATGATTTTACCGTCTTTCCAGGTGGTCACGACCGCCTGACTCTGGATCACATGCTGACCCTCCTTGGTTTTAAACTCCATTGTCGCCTCATAAAAAGTTCGATCCCCGCCCGCGCCTTTTGAATGGGCGCGATATTGAATGAATTCTGATACGCCTGCGAGCAGATCCTTCTCGACCGCGATCGTATGCTCCCGGCCAGTCTTGGGCGCCTGGCCGACTTCCTGAATGGTGACGTCAGCGGCAAAGAAAGCCTCCATGCCTTCGACGAATTGCCCTTGCTCGAGCAGGGTCAGAAGTTGGTCGAGATGTGCAAGATTTTGGTGTTCCATAAGAGTGTCCTCAGAGTTGGGGTTGAAGTGTTAGCAGCGCGTCGAGTTCGCCCGCTGCATTAAGCTTGAAGAGATCGTCGGCGCCGCCGACATGCGTGTTGCCAATGAAGATTTGCGGTACAGTGCGACCGCCGCCGGATTTGGCGATCATCTCATCCCGCTTTTCGGGCGTGACTTCGAGATCGTATTCTTCCCATTGTGTGATGCCTTTATCACGCAGCAGGGCCTTGGCGCGTTTGCAATAGGGGCAATGACCCATCGTATAGAGCAAGATATGCGGCATAGCGGTTCCTTTCGAGGTGGGGTGTTTTGAGGATTAGGCGTAAAGTGACGCCTGCTCGGACAGCGCAACCGTCCAGACCGCGCCGGCCAGAAGCGTTAAGAGGCCAAGCGAGATGTAACGTGACATTGTGGATTGATCGGTCATGACGGTCTTCCTTTCAGGGCCCGCATGACAGAGCCTTGCCTGTCCTGCGGGTGGGCGTGAGATGAGAGCTATGCGGTTGCGGCGACCCGCTTTAATTCCTGACCGATGAGGAACAGCGCCCCGGCGAACAGAACCGCGTCCTTCAGCAAGAACTGTCCCGGCACGACAGACAGAGCCGGGAACCCGCCCAGGCTTTGTTCCCAGCCGGGCGCCGTGAACAAGAAGGTGAAGGTCAGCAAGAACGTAAACGCGGCAGCCAATGCCCCCAGCAAACCAATGCGCGCGAATTTGAGACCTGCAACCAGAGCCAGCGCGGTCAGAATTTCAATCGAGCCGATCAGATTCGAAGCGCCTTGCACGCTGGTGACACTATATAGCCAATTGGTGAGCGGGCTGGAGGCGACCAGGCCTTCAATGGCGCCGGCCTCGTAGGCGGTAAATTTCATCGCGCCGATCCAGCCGAGAACACCCGCAATGGAAAAGCGCAGTCCATGACGGCCAAGTCCCGTCACCTTGTCTGACAAGGCGTTGAGATCTTCAGCCGTTTGACCCGCGAGAACAGCGTTTGAGGTTGACATGACGAGTTTCCTTATAAATATAGACCGTTCGGTCTCTAATTGAATATGACGGGCCGTCCTGCGACCGCGAGAAAGCAAATATACATTACAGACCGATTGGTCAAGAATATAGGATATCACACATGCGTGATCGAAATGCGCCGGGTCGTCCGCGTGAGTTTGACGATACAGAAATGCTCCGCAAGATCATGGCGCTGTTCTGGCGGTCAGGCTTTGACGGCGTATCGCTGTCGCACATTATGTCTGAGACCAAGCTGCAAAAAGCCAGTCTATATGCAGCATTTGGCGACAAGCGTTCCATGTATCTGAAAGCCCTCCAACAATATTATCAGGACGTTGTCGCTGCCGCCGCCCGCGCTTTACGAGATGGCACGGTCCCGCCACACGCTCGAATTGAGGCCTTTCTGACCGCACCGCAAAAGGCAGTGGAAGCAGACGATCGCACCGGGTGCTTTCTGTGCAATGCCTCGGCAGATCAAGCTGATCTGAACACCGAAACTCAGGCGCAGGTGAAGCAGGGATTTGAAACCCTAGCGGACGCCTTAATGTCGGCTCTGACAGACTTGAACCCGGGGCTCGAGAAGGCCGACTGCGCGGCTCAAGCGCAATTGCTTTTGGCTCTGTATTCAGGCTTTCGGATCATCGCCCGCAGCGGTGCAGACACGCAACACATGCAAGGCACCGTTGCACACGTCATGACCTCGATCAGGCCCTGAACAATGTGTCGAGTTCGGGAGCCAAGATGTGAAGGCTGTTCCACCCTAAGCTAAACAGCGCGCTATGGCCTGCTCTATCAGCGCCTCAGGATTCAATTGCGAAGAATCCAGTAGCAGGCGATCATCTGTCCATGGCTCATACTCGCGCTTCCGCGCCAGCACACGGTCCCATGATACTTCACTCATCCCGGGGATGCCACGAACCCGGGACTCAATACGCGCCCGGTGGATCTGTTCATTGCTGCAAACGACCTCAATAAAAGTCAGCGGAACGTCGTGCTCTTCGGCCAGCTGGCGCCACATATTTCGTGCGGCTTCGACCGGGTTCACGGCGTCGATAATCACCGAAAGTCCAAGCTTCAGGTTTTCCGCGGCCAAAGCCTGCAAGACCTTGTATGCCGCAAGTCCAGTGTCCGCTTTGCTGAACCCGGATGTCCACATCGCGGCTTCGGCAGGATCCACGGAAAAGATGGGCGCTTGAATCTGACGCGCCACCCCTTCAGCCACCGTGCTTTTGCCAGACCCTGGCAATCCGGACATCGCGATCAAACCTTGTTTGCTCATGTCAGCCTGATTAGCGCGCTCAGCCCTGATACGCCACCGATGGATCTTCCTGACCAAGCCGACCGCGTTTCAAGTGACTGAGTTGGCGCAAGCGAACGCGCGACGTATTGACCGTCACATGCATTTGTCACAAATGTAACCTTGAGTGCGGATGTCCCCTCCGAAACGAGCAAAGGTGCCCATCATGTTCCCCCCGCGTGTCGCCATTTCAACGCTAGTGCTTACATTTACCGCCTGTGTAAACGCTCAACCCGTCTCGACAGAAGCAGCGGGAGATTGTCCTGCAGAGGTCGAAAGGATCTTTGGATCGATGATTGGCGAATGGGACCTCGCCATCCAGGCCGATGAAGGATGGACGGGGTATGGCAGCAGCAGCGTGTCATGGGCTGCCGATAAAAAGTGCGGTGTTTTTGAGCGCTCGGTCGCGGTGTTCGATCAAGAAAGCGAAGCCCCCGCGGAGAACATATCGACCGCACATTACGTTTACGATGCGCTCAGCGGGACCCTCAAAGTGCTGACCGCCGACGATCGCGGCTATGTTCATGTCGGTATCGCAGCAGTCACCGAGCCATTGAAGTTTGAAATGCTAAAGCCTGATGGCGAAATCCCGAACCGGCAGATTCAGATTCAGAATATCCAATCACAGTCGTGTGAGTGGCGCAGGAACGGACGCACGTCTCCCACCCAAGACTGGCCCAAGCGGCTGGTCATCACCTACTGGCAGGCGCGCAAGGAC
>JBCCDZ010000021.1:0-20183 GCA_039030525.1 Pseudomonadota bacterium
GTGGCGGAGAGGAAGGGATTCGAACCCTCGATACGCTTATCACGTATACTCCCTTAGCAGGGGAGCGCCTTCAGCCACTCGGCCACCTCTCCGCAGAGCCAGAACCCCTAATAATATCGCCGCAGAATGGCAAGTATCGATCTCGCCTCGACAGCGCCTTTTCGCACATAGGCTTGCAAGCCTGCGCGAGCAGGCCTATCCCGCGATGATGAACAAAATTACCCTCCATAAAGGCGATTTGCCCGCTGATCTCGATCTCGGCTCTATTATTGCCGTCGACACTGAGGCCATGGGCCTCGACCCTGTGCGCGATGCACTCTGTGTTGTGCAACTCTCATCGGGCGACGGGTCTGCTCATGTTGTGCAATTGGAGCGCAGCTATCATTGCCCAAATCTGAAAGCCATGCTGGCGGATCCCAAAATCTTGAAAATCTTCCATTTCGCTCGCTTCGATGTCGCCATGATGAAGAAATGGCTCGGTATTGCCTGCGTCCCTGTCTGGTGCACCAAGATCGCCTCGAAACTGGCCCGGACCTATACCGATCGCCATGGCCTGAAAGATGTGACGCGCGAATTGATCGGTATGAATATGGACAAGTCGCAGCAATCCTCGGATTGGGGCGCGTCTGAGCTTAGCGATCAGCAATTGCAATACGCTGCCAGCGATGTCCTGCACCTGCATGACATTCGTCTCGGATTGCAGACCATGCTTGAGCGGGAAGGGCGGGTCGCCCTAGCGCAAGCCTGTTTCGATTTCCTGCCAGTGCGTGCTGATCTTGATCTGCTCGGCTGGGGCGAGACAGATATATTCGCGCATAGCTGAGCCAGTGTGACGGAAACGTCATGTCACAGCCCTGTTCCTGCTTAATTTTCTCACATAATAAAGATAAATGAACGCCGCGCACACCGATATGTTGGCCCAATGGGCCCCCCAACGCCAGATGACGCTGGCGCAAGCCCGGCGGCGATCATCCACGGTTGGGCTGCTGCGGATGATTTTTGTGGCAGGTGCGGCCATTTCAGCTGGCGTGATTATCGGACCAATTGCGGCCACGACCCTTTCCGGCGCCGGTCAACAAATCGATCAATTAGAGGGTGACGAGATCGTCACCATGGTCAATGCCCGCTTCACGGGACGGAATATCTCCGGCGAGGCTTATGTTATCACGGCCGAGGCAGCCCAGCGTCGACGGGCCGATCCCAGCATCATCAATCTGACCAATCCGCGCCTGGTCGATGATAAGGGTACTGAAGTCAGCGCGCCTGTTGGGGTCTATTATCAGAACGCCGCATATCTTGATCTGTTTCAGAACGTCAAAGTGCGCGACGCGGAAGGCTATGAGTTCACAACCACCGCGGCCCGCGTCTTCGTTCAGGAAGGCCGGGTCCAGGGATTAGAACCGTTGAACGGCAATGGCCCTCTTGGCGATGTGCGCGCAGACTCTTATGAGATTGAAGATGAAGGGGATCGCGTGATCTTTCGCGGCAATGTGGATTTGACATTATATCCGGATGGTCGAGAAGAGTCAGAGACACCCACAGGTGATGAGTAGAGGATGACCCAAATGAAGGTGAAGGCGGTAATTTGCGCAATCGCGCTGGGCACCAGCGGCGCTGCGGCGGCCCAGGTTTCTGGTGAGGGCGGTCCAATTCGCGTCACGGCTGATCGTTCGGAAGTGCTCGATAAGGAGCGCAAGGTCGTCTTGATCGACAATGTCGATATCACGCAGGGCACGGCGCGTCTGCGCGCCGACATCGTTACAATTGAATATGGCGGCGCTGGCGGAACGACCGCGACGACCGGGCTTGGCTCGAATTTCGGCGATATCCGGACGATGACAGCGCGCGGCAATGTCTTTTACGTGACCCCTGATCTCAAGGCGAATGGCGACCTTGGCGTCTATGTTGCCTCGGCCGACACGATCACCCTTACCGGGGATATTACGCTGGTTCGCGGTGAAGATGTCGCCAAAGGGGACCGACTCGTGATGGAACTGGCCGCCGGGAAGACCACGCTCGATGGCGGTAACAGCCAGGTCAAAATGGTCATCAACCCGAGTGAAGAAAATGGTCGATGAAATTCAATCTATCGACCTAAACGGATTTTAAGCCTGTTATTTTAAGTGATTATGCGGGAGCTATTCACTTGAAGGAGCCGAAACATATGGACCAGACTGGCCAAGGCCTCGTCGCAACCGGACTCGCCAAATCATTTGGCAAGCGTCAGGTTGTCCATGATGTTTCGCTGAGTTTGCAGCGGGGCGAAGTTGTTGGGTTGTTGGGACCCAATGGCGCAGGGAAAACGACGTGTTTTTACATGATCATGGGCCTGATTGGGGCCGATGATGGATTGATTCACATAGATGGCGCGGATGTCACGGCTTTGCCGATGTATCAGCGCGCCCGGCTCGGCCTCGGCTATTTACCGCAAGAAGCCAGCATTTTCCGCGGCATGAATGTCGAAGAGAATATTATGGCTGTGGTCGAACTGGTCGAACGCGACAAGTCCGAGCGTCAGAATCAGGTCGATTCGCTGCTCGAAGAGCTGCACATTTCGCATTTGCGCAAACAGCCATCCACCAGCCTGTCAGGCGGTGAGCGGCGGCGCGTTGAAATTGCCCGTGCCTTGGCCTCTCGCCCAGCTTTCATGCTGCTCGATGAGCCATTCACCGGCATTGACCCATTGGCGATCTCGGACATTTCCGATCTTGTCGGATATTTGAAAAAGCGCGGCTTGGGCGTGCTCATCACGGACCACCAGGTGCGTGAAACCCTGCAAATCGTCGATCGTGCATCGATCATCTATGAAGGCAGCGTCCTGTTTGAAGGCGCGCCAGATGAGGTGCTTCGAAACGAAGACGTCCGCCGAGTTTATCTCGGCCAGAGATTTGCGGCGTAGAGGGCGAACCCATGAGTGCCTATCAACGCTTAGACATGCGCCAGGGTCAGTCCCTGGTGATGACCCCGCAGCTGCAACAAGCGATCAAATTGCTGCAGCTATCAAACATCGAACTGGCGGAATTTGTCGCTGAAGAAATCGAAAAGAATCCACTGCTCGAGGGCGGTGACAATGCCGGCCCGGAAGAGTTTGACGGCGACGTCGACAAGGCCAAGGGCCGGGATGAGCTGTCTCTTGATGGATCTGATGACATGGGCACGGCCCGTGACGCCGTCGATGCGTCAGACAGCGATATGTATGAATCTGGTACCGGCTCAGACGAAGCCCGCACCGCGAACAGTCAGTCGGGCCCTTCGGCCAGCACGGATTGGTCTTCAGTTGGATCAGGGCGCGGCAATGGTGAAGATTTTGACTTTGAAGGCTCGCTATCGAGCGAGAAGTCATTGCATCAGCATTTGCATGATCAGCTTTCCATCGCGGGTCTCAGCCAGGCCGACAGTCTGATTGGCGCACGATTGATTGATGAAACCGACGAGTCCGGGTTTTGCAAAGTCGATCTCGAAGAAGTCGCCGAATTGCTCGGCGCCGACTCGGCCAATGTTGCTGCAGTATTGGATGTCTGTCAGGGCTTTGACCCAACCGGCGTTATGGCGCGGGATCTGACAGAGTGTCTCGCCCTGCAATTGAAAGAACGCGATCGGCTTGACCCGATCATGCAGACTTTCCTCGATAATCTGCATCTTGCGGCCAAGCATGATATTAAAGGCCTCTCGGACGTCTGTAATGTGGACAAAGAAGACGTCATGGACATGCTGGCTGAGCTGCGCACGCTGAGCCCGCGTCCTGCCTCTGGCTTTGCCACCGAGGCGACGATCGCCGTGGCGCCAGATGTTTTCGTCAAGGAATTGCCAAACGGTATGTTCGCAGTTGAACTGAACAGCGAGACCTTGCCGCGCGTTTTGATGGATAAGGCTTATTATGCCGAGGTCAGTGCGTTGCCGATGCGCGACACGGAAAAAGAGTTTATTTCCGAGTGCGCGGCCAATGCAACCTGGCTGATCAAGTCTCTAGATCAGCGCGCCCGCACGATATTGAAAGTTGCCAGTGAGATTGTCCGGCAACAGGATGCGTTCTTCGCGCATGGTGTCGCGCATTTGCGTCCTCTCAATCTGAAGCAGGTGGCTGATGCAATCGAGATGCATGAATCCACCGTTAGCCGGGTCACCAGCAATAAGTATATGGCGACCCCGCGCGGCCTGTTCGAACTGAAATATTTCTTCTCTGCAGCCATCCCGTCCACGGGTGGAGGCGAGGCGCACTCGGCAGAAGCTGTGCGGTATCGGATCAAGCAATTGATCGATGACGAGGGCGATAAAGTCTTGTCTGATGACAAGATCGTCGAGATCCTGACAGAATTCGGGATCGAAATCGCTCGCCGCACCGTGGCCAAATACCGTGAGAGCCTGGGCATTCCAAGCTCGGTTCAGAGGCGGCGGATGTTGAAGGCAAGCGCTTAAAGTTAGTTAGCTCGTTCATCCCCGCGCAGGCGGGGATCTGGCGGCATGAGTCCCGGCGAAATCTGCCAAAGGTCCCCACCTGCGCGGGGATGAGCGGGGTTTGGATTCGACCGGGTTCGAGCTGGGCGCGGCGTTGCGCTGGCGTCGACGGACCCTGGGAAACCCTTGAGCCAGGTTAGCCATCAATCCCCAAACTAACACCACGCTCCCTCCAACTCGATTGGAGGGCCCAGCCCCCGATCGCAAAAAGCAGATCGAGAGCGAAAACCACGCTCCCAAAAACCATAACCCAGCCCGCACCACCCTTGGATCAAGTCCGAGGGCGCGTGTCGTTCTTGTAACGTCTCCACAGGAAATTCGGGCCCCAGAGACCGTCCCTTCAATTGCCAATTGACTTGCTCTCAAAAAAGAACAAAAACAGAACAAATGGGACAAGCGGACTTACACGCCCTGCAGGCGGCAGGCACACTTCTATCTGCGCAACCGGCGCTTGCCGTTGGCGCGCGTGTGGCTTTGCGCAAAGGGCGCATTCATGAAGTCAGTGGGGCCGGGGCGGATATGTTCGCTGTCCTGGCCGCGGCTGAGCAGGCGGAAACCGTGTTCTGGATCGGCCTGTACCGGGATATGGCGACGCTCTGCCCAACCGGGTTGCAGGCCTATCTCAAGGTCGAAGATCTGGTCCTGATCGAAGCGGTCTCACGCGGCGAATTGCTCTGGGCAGCAGATCAGGCGTTGCGAGCCGAAGGGGGCTTTTGCGTCATCCTGGAAATGCCGGACATGCTGTCTCTGAAAGAAAGCCGGCGTCTGCAGCTCGCGGCCGAGCAGGGCGGTGGTATTGGCCTCCTCATCCTGCGCGGCGGGGTCAGCACATCCGCCGCCCAGACCCGCTGGCAATGCGCGCCGATAACGGCAGAAGGCTCAAGCTGGGCGCCAATTTGGGATTGGCATTGCGAGAAAGGCAAGAATGGCGAAACGGGTCGCTGGCGCGTGACTTATCAACGAGGGCAGAATGCCAAGGATACTCTCCATATGGCTGCCACAGCTCCCGCTTGATCGGCTGGCCCGGCATGGCGAACCGCGCCTGACCGGACCGTTTGCCGTCATCGCGGAAGAGAGCAATGCCTGGCGCCTGACGCATGTGAATGACCTGGCTCTGGCCGCTGGTGTGAAGGCTGGCCAGGCCTTGGCGGATGCCCGTGCCATCTGTCCGGAATTGCTGACCGAACCCAGCGACCCGGTACGCGAGGACTTGCTATTGCGGGCGCTGTGGCGCTGGGCCGATGGTCTGTCGCCGCGTGTCTCGCTCGACCCACCAGAGGGTCTGTTGCTCGACATTACCGGTTGCGCGCATCTGTTCGGAGGTGAGGCTGAAATGGGCCGCGAGGCGCTGATCCGTTTGCAGGATCTGCAACTCCAGGCCCAGATTGGGATTGCTGATACCAAAGGCGCGGCTCAGGCTCTGGCGCGCTTCGGGGGCGGCGAGGTCTCTGTGGCCCCGCCCGGGCAGAGTGCAGACACCCTGGCGCCTTTGCCGATTGCGGCCCTGGCTTTGCCGGACAAGATGGTCAGTGAACTGGCGCGGGCGGGTCTCACTCTGATCGGTCACCTTTATGAGCAGAAATCCGCTGAACTCGCCCGCCGCTTTGGCTTGCGTCTGACGCAGCGGCTCGGCACGGCCAGCGGTCTCGCGCCTGACCCGGTGACGCCAAAGGCCGCCGACCCGACTTATGCGGCACGGATGACCCTGCCAGACCCGATTGGCTTTCTTGAAGACCTCGAGAATGTCCTGCAGCGCCTGGCGGTGCAAGTCTGTGGGCGCCTGAGCACTGATCAACGCGGCGCCCGGCGGTTACAGCTGACGGTGCGCTGTGTTGATACAGGCGACCATCATCTCGGCATTGGTTTTGCCCGGCCGTGCCAGGACCCGGACGCAGTGCTGCGGCAATTCTCGCATTCCCTGTCCAGGCTTGAGATTGAATATGGTGCCGACTGGTTCCGTCTTGTCGCGGAGCATATCGAGCCGATCCGCCTCAAGCAGAGTACGTTTGGTGAAGATGCCAAACGCGCTGACCAGCGCCTCATCCTGATCGAGACGCTCGGCAATCGTGTCGGGTTTGATCATGTCCGTGTCTTCAATGCGCGCGACAATCATGTGCCCGAGCATGAGTTTGAACAGATTGAAGCGGCCGGCGTACAAGCCAGTTGGCGATCGGCACCACGGGCGCGGCCCATCCGTCTGTTTACACCCCCTGAATTTGTCCAGGTCGAGACGCCAGGCCGCCCGCCGCGCGCGTTCAAGTGGCGGCGCATGTCATTCCTGACCGAAACAGCTAAAGGCCCGGAACGGATCACCCCGCGCTGGCACCGCGAAGAGGATTTGCGCACCCGCGATTATTGGAGCGTCCAGACTGAACAAGGACGGCGACTCTGGTTGCTAACTTATCCGGGCGAGGCACAAGAGGATTGGTATGTCGCAGGAGAGTTCCCGTGACTTATGTCGAACTGTTCGCGATCAGCAATTTCACATTTCTGACCGGTGCTTCACATGCTGAAGAGCTGGTCACTCGCGCCCGCAAGGTTGGTCTGGGCGGGCTGGCGATTGCAGATACGAATACGTTTGCTGGCATTGTCCGTGGGCATAGCGCTGCCAAGGAGCTGGGCTTGCATTATCTGGTCAGCACCCGTCTGGTGCTGATGGATGGGACAGAGATCCTCGCTTATCCAAGAGACCGCAAAGCCTTCGGTCAGCTGTCGCGCCTGCTCACACTGGGCAAGCGGCGGACCGTGAAAGGCCAGTGCGACCTCACGCTCGAAGATGTGCTGGACCATTGCGCCAATTGCATTCTGATCGGCCTTGGCGGTCCTGATTTTGGTAAGACCTTGCGGGCGCTCAAGACGGCGTTTGATGACCATGTCTTTATCGGCCTGGTGCCGGACTATGATGGCCGCGATCCGGACCGTTTCGCAGCGGCGCAAGCCCTGGCGGATCGCATTGGGATCGAAACCGTCGCGCTCGGCAATGTCATCATGCATGCCGCCTCACGCTTGCGCCTGGCCGATGTCTTGTCCTGTATTCGTGAGAAGGTGACGATCGACAAATTGGGGCGCCGGGCACTGCCCAATGCTGAACGACGGATCAAGTCCGAGTTTGAAATCCGCCGCCTGTTCAACACTTATCCGAACGCCGTCGCCAACACGGCGCGCATTGCCGAGGCTTGCCCATTCTCACTCGACGAACTGCGCTATGAATATCCGGATGAAGTCACCGATGGCCTGGCGCCGAATGATCGCTTGCGCAAACTGACGGAAGAAGGCCTGGTGCGGCGCTATCCCGATGCGGTGCCGCTGAAGGTGCGCGCGATGGTCGAGAAAGAGCTGCGTCTGATTGGTGAGTTGGATTATGCCCGTTACTTTCTGACGGTGCATGATGTTGTTACTTTTGCGCGCTCGAAGGACATTCTGTGTCAGGGCCGGGGGTCGGCGGCGAACTCGGTGGTCTGCTATGCGTTGGGGATTACCGAAGCCTCGCCAGACATGATCACGATGGTGTTTGAGCGCTTCATTTCCGAAGCCCGCAATGAACCGCCTGACATTGATGTCGACTTTGAGCATGAGCGGCGTGAGGAAGTCATCCAGCACATTTACGAGAAATATGGCCGCCACCGCGCTGGCCTGTGTTCGACGGTAATCCATTACCGCTCGCGCAGTGCTATTCGCCAGGTTGGCCAGGCCATGGGGCTGTCTGTAGATGTTGTCTCGGCGCTGTCGAGCCAGGTCTGGGGCGTCTCCTCATCTGACCTGGAGGATGAGCGCGCCAAATCTGCCGGGCTTGATCTGGAAGACCGTCGCCTGCGTCAGACACTGGAACTGGCCAAGCAGATTATCGGTTTCCCGCGGCATCTGTCTCAGCATGTTGGCGGCTTTGTCATCACTAAGGGACGGCTGGATGAGCTTTGCCCAATTGAAAATGCGGCCATGGCCGATCGCACCGTGCTCGAATGGGACAAGGATGACATTGAAGCGCTTGGCATGCTCAAAATTGATGTCCTGGCGCTCGGCATGCTGACCTGTATCCGCAAATGTTTTGACTTGCTCGAAATGTGGAAAGGCGAACGCTACACGCTGGCAACGCTGCCGCAGGAAGACCCGGTCGTTTATGACATGCTGTGCGAGGCCGACACGATTGGGGTCTTCCAGGTCGAGTCGCGGGCACAGATGAACTTCCTGCCGCGCATGCGTCCACGGACTTATCAGGATCTGATTGCAGAAGTCGCCATCATCCGCCCCGGACCGATCCAGGGCAATATGGTGCATCCCTATCTGCGTCGCCGTCGCGGCGAGGAAGAGATCATCTATCCGTCAGAGGAACTCCGCGCAGTGCTGGAGCGCACCTATGGCGTGCCGCTATTTCAGGAACAGGCAATGCAGATTGCGATTGTCGCTGCCGGGTTCACGGCAACAGAAGCCGATGCCTTGCGCCGAGCCCTGAATGGCTTCCGTCGCCAGGGCGCGGTCGAGGATTTCAAGGAACGCTTCCTGGCGGGCTGTCTTGAGCGCGGTTATGAAAAGGAGTTTGCCGAGAATTGTTTCAAACAGCTGGAAGGCTTTTCCAGTTATGGCTTCCCGGAAAGCCACGCTGCAAGCTTTGCCTTGCTGGTCTATGTCTCGTCCTGGATCAAATGCCATCATCCGGATGTGTTCTGTTGTGGTCTGCTGAATGCCCAGCCTATGGGCTTCTATGCCCCGGCCCAGATTGTCCGCGATGCGCGCCAGCACGGTGTGACGGTTCTGCCGGTCTGTGCCGAACACAGTTTCTGGGACAATGTCCTGGAGCCGTTGCCGAATGGAGGCTTTGCGGTACGGCTTGGTTTTCGCCAGATCAAAGGCTTCGCAGAAGATGATGGCCATTGGATCGCCGCCGCCCGGGGCGCGGGGTATGGGGATATCGAAACCATCTGGCGCCGGGCCGGGGTCGGGCGGGGTGCCCTGACCAAGCTGGCGGGCGCAGATGCGTTCGCGGTCTATGGCCTGGAGCGCCGCGATGCGCTTTGGTCCGTGAAAGGGCTCGGCGCGGATCGTCCCTTACCGCTGTTTGAGAAAACCGGCGAAGGCCTGCCAGAAGAAGATGCTAATCTGCCTCTGCTGAGCCTGCATGAAAGTGTGTTTGAAGACTATGTCGCCACCCGCCTGACTTTGCGCGATCATCCGGTCAATCTGCTGCGAGACAAGCTGCCGCGTTTCTCACCGGCAGAGCAGCACCGAACGACCACGGATGGGGCCTGGCTGGCGGTGACCGGCCTGGTCATCACACGCCAGCGGCCTGGCACAGCGAGCGGCGTGATCTTTCTGACCCTGGAAGATGACACATCGGTTTCGAATGTTGTGGTCTGGCCAAAAGTGTTCGCCAAGTTTCGCAAGGAAGTGATGGCCGGACGCCTGTTGCATGTCCGCGGCAAGCTGCAGCGCGAAGGCACTGTCACGCATGTCATCGCGACCCAGATTGTCGATTATTCCTATTTGCTGGATGGGCTTGGCTATCCGGAATTTGCTGGCGACAGTATCGACCCTTCACGCGACAATGCCGATGAAGCCAAACGGCCTGTACCGGACATGCGGTCCGGTCCGAAAAGTGAGAAGCGCCGCGCTGTGGCGGACGCGATTACCGCTGAGCTACAGGAAGCCCACCGCGCCCGTATCGCAGCTGGCGCGCGGCATCCCCGCGAACAGGCGAAGAAACTATTCTACAGCCGCGACTTTCATTGAGGTGGGGTTATTCCGCAGCGGGGCGGACGTCACGCTCGGGCTCGGCCCAGTCAAACTCTCTTGGCGCAGCCGGAATCGGTTCCGACGATTCCCCGCGCAGACGCGCGACCATGCGCTTGCGCCAGCGTCCCATCTTCTCGGGGGCTGCCAGCCAAACTGGCGTGACGATCAAAGTCAGCATGGTCGAAAATCCAAGCCCGAAGACCACGGCCGTGGCCAAAGGCACCCACCATTCAGCAGTGACCCCGCCAAAGCTGATCGCGCCTTCGCGGAAGTTCACATTCATCATGAAGACCATCGGCAACAGGCCGCAAATCGTCGTCAGCGTGGTCAGCAGGATCGGACGTATGCGTTGCGCCGCTGCAGCAATCGCGGCTTCTTCGCCGGTGCGACCATCACGCTTCAAACGCTGGAACGTATCGATGAGCACAATATTATTGTTCACGACAATGCCAGCGAGGGCGACCACTCCCGTGCCGATCATCAGAATGGAAATGTAAGGCAAGATCAGCTGGATACCGATCAATACGCCCGCTGTGGACAGGATCACGGCTGAAAGGGTCAGCACCACATGATAGAAATTATTGAACTCCCAGAGCAGGATAATGCCCATCAGGAATAGGGCAGACAGAGCTGCAATGCCAAAGAAGGCTTCGGCCTCGGCGGCATCTTCATCGGCGCCCTCAAATCGAATATCCACGGCGGGGTCGATTTCGGCGGCCGCAATTAGGCCTTTCAATTCCTCGACCTTCGCTGCGCCTTCACCTTGCACGACGGCATTGGCCCGGACCAGCACGATCCGTTTGCCATCGCGGCGTTCGATTTTGGTGACTTTTTGGGCCGGCTTCCGATCGACGAATTGCGATAAGGGAACCTGACCATTTGGCGTCGCGATCCGCAACCGGTCGAGCGCTTGGACACTGCGCTCGCTCTCGGGCAGACGGACGCGAATATCGATTTCATCGAGCGCGTCATCCGGGCGATAGCGCCCCACCAGGATACCATTGGTGACCAGCTGAACCGCTGCTCCAACTTGGGTGACATCTACGCCAAACTTGCCGGCCTGGGCGCGGTCAACTTCAAGCTGATACTCGATGCCGGGCAGAGGACGACTGTCTTCGACTTCACGCAGGCCATCCATGGAATCGACCAGACCGCGGATTTGCGCCGCCGCGACCATCAAAGCGGCGCCATTATTTGAGCGGACAGCGACTTGAATATCTTTACCTACAGGCGGGCCTTGCTCGAGCTTTCTTACCTCAGTGCGAAGTCCAGGCACGCCGACCAAGGCATCGCGAATATTCTGTTCCGTGATGCGACCGTCGAAGCCAGCCTCGCGATCTGTGAGATTGATTAGAATTCGTCCTATTGTGTCTTGTGGCGGGGCGCTTACGCCATCGAAATTGAAGGTGCCAGACCCTTCGCTGCCAGATGTCGATGCCATGGATTCTATGCCATTCAATGGCAGCAGACGCGTCACGACGCGGTCGACGATTTCATATTCTTCGTCGGCAGAGAGATTGCCCTGCGCTTGCACGAACACATAGAGTTGTTCCGGTTCGACATCGAGGAAGAGTTCAGATTTGTGCGTGGTTGATCCAAACCAGAAGAAGATCGCGACAATCAAGGCGCTGGCGCCAGCTGTCACCAGGAAGGGGCGCTTGATCAGCGCTGATGTCGCGCGCGCATAACGCCCGAACCAACCCTTGGCTTGTAGCGGATCACCGGCAACGCCGGACACTTCGACGAGACCATTATTGTCGTCATCATCTACGCCGCGACCCCCAATGACAGACCCGAGCACCGGTAAAAAGATCAGCGCCATGATCAGAGACGCAACCAAAACGAAGATCAGCGTGATTGGCAGGTAGGACATGAATTTTCCGACCAGACTATCCCAGAACAGGAATGGAAAAAACGCGGCCAGGGTCGTCGCCGAGGACGCGACAATCGGCCAGAACATGCGTTTTGCGGCCATACTATAGGCTTGCTTGCGGTCCAGACCTTCGGCCATCTTTCGATCAGCATATTCGACCACGACGATCGCGCCATCGACCAGGATGCCGACCGCGATGACCATGCCGAACATGACCATCATATTGATCGTATAGCCAAACATGCCAAGCATCAGGAAGGCCATGACGAACGAGCCTGGAATTGCCAGCCCGACCATGCCGGCTGAGCGGAGGCCGAGGGCGGCGACCACAATGATCATCACCAGCACGACGGCGACGGCAATCGAGGCCTGCAACTGGCCCAGCTGATCATCGATCATTTCGGACATGTCTGACGTCAGCGTGACATTGACCGTTTCGGGCCAAGTCTGTTGTGATTGTTCAACGATTTGCTGAACTTCGGCCACTGTATCGAGAATGTTGGCGCCTGTGCGCTTGACGATCTGGATCGAGACAGCGGGTTGCCCGTTAAACTTGGCGTATTGGCTGCGATCCTTGAAGGTGCGGCGGACGGTGGATACATCAGACAGCGTTATCGAGGCATCGCCCGCCGATTTGATTGGCAAGTCGAAGGCGTCCTGCGCGGTCTTGATCAGGCCTGGCACTTTCACAGGGAAGCGACCTTCACCCATATCGATACGGCCAGCCGGGACCAATCGGTTATTGTTGGCAATCGCGGCGAAGATTTCCTGATAAGACAGATTATAGGCTTCGAGTTTGGCCGGATCGACTTCGATCTCCAGCACCTCTTCGCGGTCACCGTTCAGATTAGCTTCCAATACGCCTTCAAGGCCTTCAAGTTCATCGGACAGTTCCAGGCCAATCTTGTACAGGCTGCGCTCTGGCGCGTCGCCATATAGATTGATCGCCAGGATTGGGAACAAGGCGGCATTGATCTCTGTAATAATCGGTTCGCGCGCTTCTTCCGGAAACTCGCGTTGGGCCAGATCGACCTTCTCTTGCACATCCAGAACCGCCTGATCCTGGTTGAAGGATACATCAAACTCGACAATGATCTGCCCGGCACCCTCGAGCGCAAACGAGTCAATTTGTTTGACCCCTTCAATGCCTTGTAGCTCGCTCTCGACGGGCCGGACCAATAGACGTTCGGCATCTTCTGGCGACACGCCTTCAAGCGGGATGGTGATCCCGACATATGGGATCGGGACATCTGGATCTGCTTCTTTAGGCAGGTTGATATAAGTCATCGTCCCCGCGATCAGCGCGACCAGAAGAATCGCGAGAACCATCCGGGCTCGACCGATTGCGCCGTCTATCAGACCGTTCATGACTTACAGCCCCTCAATCACGCGGGGCGAAACTTCGACCCCTTCTTTGAGAAAGTCTTGCCCAGCGGTCAAAAGGTTCACGCCGGACGGAATTCCGCTGATCCAGATTCCGTCTGGGGCGTCGTCGACGACTTGCACTTCAGCGAATTGAACCACGTTTGATGTGTCGACATAGCGGACCCCGACGCGGCCATCATCATGCAATACCAGGGTGGCAGGTGTGGTCAGCACAGCCGGGACTTCGCCCAGACCGAGTTTCACCGACGCGGTTAGTCCGGCCGGGATGCTCGCATCTTTATTTGCGATTTCGACCTCGACGCGAAACGTTCGCGTTTGTCGATTGGCTGTGCGGGCGACGAACCGGACATTGCCGACCGCGGTTTGGCCAGTTGCGAATTCGACGTCGACAGGTTGATTGGCATCAATTGCACCTAGTTGATCCTCGGTCGCATCCACGGCGACAATGATCGGATCGAGATCGACCACGCGGCCGCACGGCGCGCCGACAGACAGGAAATCGCCGAGCTCGGCGGTGCGGGTTTCGAAAACGCCATTGAATGGCGCGGTGATCCGCGTCTTAGTCAGTTCAATTTTCGCCGCTGCCAGGGCTGCCTCTGCGCCGTCGAGCGTCGCCTTGGTTGCTGCTGCACGATTGGATGTGGTCCAACCCTTCTCTTGCAATTGGCTTTGGGCGTCGTGCTCGAGACGAGCTGAGGCGACAGCCGCTTCGGCTTCTGCAATCCGCGCGGTTCGGCTTTCGACATCCAGACCGCAAAGCAGTGCCCCCTGGCGCACCGTCTGGCCTTCCTGAATGGCGGCATTGATAACCGTGCCCATCGTTTCGGATCGCACGGTGACTTCACGATCAGGTTCCGTGCTGCCTTTCAAGGATACACTCACACGATGCGGCACTAAGGTTGCCGGTCGAACAATGACGTCCGGCAGGGGCGTTTCGGCGGCCGCGTTGGCTGCGCTTGCAGCCGAAATTGGCGCTTCAGCCGGCGCGCGCGTCACGCCGCGAAACACAAAATAGGCGAGGAGCGCCAGCAGGATGAATCCAGCGGTGCGGACGGAGGTAGGAAAGGAGGGCATTCGGGAGGCAGCCTTTCTGGAATGCACGGGCGTTTTCGCCACTCTTATTATGGTTAACCGGCATACCAACGAAAGATTTCAAACCTGAAAAAACGCGCTGAAAAACCTGACGGTCACGTCAACATATAGTTCATTTTTGACAAAATCATGAGTCAAACAACTGTCGCGCGCGCTTATAGCGCACCTGGACCCGTATGAGTGGCCCAGAATTGCGAGATTTGAAGCAGGTTCAACGCCTGTAAAGACGTCGGAAAGTCTTAACGCGCGCGTTTACCTAATCGGCGGTCAGATTCTTTGAAAATCCACTCAACATCCAGCTCTCTGGCCCATTCAGGTAGCGATTCAGCACGTTCTGCTGGGGTCGCCTGCGCTGGAGTAGCAGCGGGCGTGGGGCGGCGGAAGGGGATGATTTTCGAAGCCATGAGCACAATTGTGCAAATCTGATGCCGGAACCTATTTGCGTCACGGGCAGGCTTTACCTTGCAGCGCAAATCCGCATTGTGGGGCATCAGGAAACATACCAGCTTACCGGAACACCCAGCATGACCGACACCCCCGTCTATCCCGTCCCCTCGGATTTCGCGTCGAAGGCCAATCTGACGCCTGAAAAATATGCAGAAATGTATGCCGCTTCGATTTCGAATCCTGAAGCATTCTGGGGCGAGCAAGGCAAGCGTCTCGACTGGTCTCGGCCGTACTCAACCGTGAAAGACGTCTCTTGGGACAAGTCAGACCTGCATGTGCGCTGGTACAGCGATGGCGAACTCAATGTCTCTTACAATTGCATTGATCGACACTTGGCGACCCGCGGCGACAAAGTCGCTTTGATCTGGGAAGGTGATGACCCGGGCGATGACGCCAAGGTCACGTATAAGCAGCTGCACGCGGCCGTTTGCCGTTTCGCCAACGTCCTCAAGGATATGGGCGTCCAGAAAGGTGATCGCGTCACGATCTATATGCCGATGATCCTGGAAGCCGCTTATGCGATGCTGGCATGTGCCCGGATTGGCGCGGTCCACTCCATCGTTTTTGGCGGGTTCAGCCCTGAAGCGCTCGCAGGGCGGATTACAGATTGCGACAGCAAATTCATGATCACGGCAGATGAAGGCATACGTGGCGGTCGAACCGTGCCTCTCAAGGTCAATGCTGACAAAGCCTGTGATATCGCCGGCGACATGGTCGAGAAGACCCTGGTCGTGCGCCGCACGGGCAACCCGGTTGATATGAAAGATGGTCGGGACATCTGGCTGCACGCCGCCGCCGCCAGCGTTTCTGCTGATTGCCCGCCCGAGCCGATGAATGCCGAAGATCCGCTTTTCATCCTCTATACATCTGGTTCAACCGGCCAGCCCAAAGGCGTTCTGCATACGACCGGGGGGTATCTGGTCTGGGCCTCGATGACGCATGAATATGTCTTCGATCTCAAGGAAGACGACGTCTACTGGTGCACCGCTGATGTCGGTTGGGTCACCGGGCACAGCTATATTGTCTATGGTCCGCTCGCCAATGGCGCGACCAGCATGATGTTTGAAGGCGTGCCGACCTATCCGGACGCCAGTCGGTTCTGGCAGGCCTGCGACAAGCATGGCGTCACGATTTTCTATACAGCGCCAACGGCCATTCGGGCCCTGATGCGCGAAGGCGAAGGGCCGGTGAAATCGACCAGCCGTTCAACCATCCGATTGCTTGGGTCTGTGGGTGAGCCGATCAACCCGGAAGCGTGGGAATGGTATTACAAAACCGTTGGCGACAGTCGCTGCCCGATCGTCGATACGTACTGGCAGACTGAGACCGGCGCGTGCATGATGGTGCCATTGCCGGGGGCCACCGACCAGAAACCGGGCGCGGCAAGTCATCCGTTTTTTGGCATTGTGCCTAAACTGGTTGATGCTGAAGGCGCAGAGCTAACCGGCGCGACAGAAGGCAATCTGATCATTACCGACAGTTGGCCGGGTCAGATGCGCACTGTTTATGGCGATCATCAGCGGTTTATCGACACCTATTTCTCTACCTATCCCGGCACTTACTTTACCGGCGATGGCTGCAAGCGCGATGAAGACGGGTTCTACTGGATTACCGGCCGGGTCGATGATGTCATCAATGTCTCAGGCCACCGCATGGGCACCGCCGAAGTGGAGAGCTCACTGGTCGCACATGACGCCGTCGCTGAAGCCGCTGTGGTCGGCTATCCGCACGATATTAAGGGCCAGGGCATTTACGCGTACGTGACCCCCGTGGCGGGCATTGAGGCGAGTGACGCGCTCAAGCAGAGCTTGGTTCAACATGTCCGCACTGAAATCGGGCCGATCGCATCTCCTGATCTGATCCAGTTCGCGACGGGTCTGCCGAAGACGCGTTCTGGCAAAATCATGCGCCGGATCCTGCGCAAAATTGCGGAGAACAGTTTCGATAATCTCGGCGACACCTCGACGCTGGCTGAACCCGAAGTGGTCGAGGACCTGATTGAAAATCGGCAGAATCGTTAGGCGTCATCGCCTTTCTCATAGCGTTCAGCGATTTGGGCGCCCATCTGGTTCATCATCTCAAACAGGGCGTCCGGATTGCTTTGACGTTGTTCAGCGAGTTCGAGTTCCATCCCTTTGGCAAATATCAGCTCCGGCGTTTTATTGGTTATGGCGCCGAGAATATCCTTGGCCAGATCTGCCGGATCATCACCGCCATCTATGTTCGCATCAGACTTTCCGCGCGATGTTCCGTCGGCCGTCAGAGCATTGCGCGAAACATTTGTCGCGACCGACCCCGGCAGAACATTGGTGACATGAATATTGTGCCGAACCGAAACTTCCGTTCGGAGTGAGTCCATGTAGCCAATCAAACCGTGCTTGGCGGCGGCATATGCGGTCCGCAAGGGCGGACCGATCCGTCCGGCTACAGAACTGATCGCTATGATATGTGCGCCTCCCGCAGCGGCCATTCGCGGCAATTGCAATTGCGTCAGCCAGATCGGCGCGATCAGGTCGATATTGATCAGATCAGTATAGACCTGAGGATCTGTTTTGATCGCCAGGCTACGCTGACTGACACCGGCATTGTTGACCAGAACGTCGACATTGCCTGTCCAATCCCATGCGGCGTCTACGTGTTCGGGCAGGGCGTCATAGTCGGTGACTTCGAAAGGCAGAAGACGCGTCTGTGTCGACAGACTGTCCGCAACGTCCTGCAACGCGTCGACCCGGCGACCCGACAAAATGATCTTCGCACCGGCCTCCGAAAAAGCGATCGCTAAAGCTTTACCGATGCCTGAAGAGGCCCCGGTAATCCAAACGGTCTTATCCTTGAATTCGCTCATATCGTTCCTCCATGCCCGATCGTCGTCGTTCATCTATATCGAACGATAGGATTGTCATGGCTAGAGGGCGTAGAGGGTTCCGTAGCGGATCCGTCTTAGAATTTCAGTTTCAATGTCGCTCCGCCAAAATGGATCAGCCCTTCCTCAGCGATTTCGACATCATAGCCGAAGCGCGCAGACCCCATCACGGAATCGGTGCTGAGCGATATGCCGGCCAGAAATGCATCCGAAAATGAGTCTTGCGCGAGAATTTCAAAGGTCTCCTCCGAACTGACAAAGCGCGCCACTGTCTCGTAAGGAGAGGACGATAGCTCGCCGCGATATCCAATCGAGAATTCTGGTGTGATAAAGGCCGGACTGCGCCCGCCGACGGGGAGGCGCGCCCCAATATCGAGGACGGCTGATGCGCTCGTTCGATCGGTTGTGGCGGCGTCGATTTCGAGCGACAGACGGTCATCGCCTGTCTCGGTATAGTTATCCTGATCCAGCATGAAATAGTCGATCGAGAGTTGCGGTCGGGCATAGAATTGTCCGATCTCGAATTGCGATGAGACGCTGGCGCTCGTCATGGCACTCGTCCCACCCCAATCGGCCCGCTGATCATAGACAAGCGTGTCAATTTCAATCTCGCGCTGGCTATTGAAATCGACTTGACTGACCTGACTGGCGACCACAAAATCCATCGGACCAATCGATTCCTTGGCGTAAAGTCCAATCCCAAAACTGCTTGTCGTGACCGGGTTATTGCCGCCCGTTTTTTCCTCAAAATCGCCGCTTGAATAATTCAAATGCAATCCGGCAACATCCAGAAAGCCGAGGCGGCTGTCCAAACCGGCCGCGAAGCCAAGACCGCTGCCATTATAGCCGGGTACATCCGTATCCGCATCGATATCGATGGCCGTGAAATATTCCTGGGCCCAGAGTCCAAAAGGCCTTTCTGCGCTGCTTGAAAGGGTCTTGATGCGGTTGCCGAGCGCGCCGAACGCGGCACTGTTCTGGGATGACAGATATCGCGTCGCGGCATCTGTTCGCTGCGGCAGCAGCATGTTGTAGATTTGGAAAAACTCGGTTTCTTCAGTGACTTCCGCTAGAGCTGAGCCAAGCTCGTCATCGCTGCTAAAGACGTCGAGAATGGCGGTGTAAGCTGCGGCCTGATTGAGGTCTAATCCGAGTTCGTCTGTGGTCTTCAAATCAAACTGAAGATCCAACGTGTCTCTTGTGTCGTCATTGGCAATAAGTTCGACATTATAAAGAAAGGGCGAGTCCTGGATGAGCGAGTCATCGAGCGCGCCATCAAAGACTAATGTCCCGGCATCGATAAATGTATGCGTGAAATCGTTCGACGAAATACCCTGCAAGTCTGGCCGAATGCTCACGCCGGACCCGAGTGTCGCAATACCATTTACGGTCAGCGTCGCGGCCGTGCTCACGGCGCGCGGATCGAGGTCGACTTGTAGCAAAGAGTCACCCGTCAACGAAAAACTATCCAATATTGCCGCAGTCCCTTCGCTGAACAGAAAATCGGTATCAACTGCGGTGATTTGATTAAGCCCGCTATCGCTGAACAACTGGCCATCAAATACAGCATTGGTGAAGTCTGCATCCACGCGGTCCCCGCCGAAGACGAGGTCTCCCACGAATGTCGAGGACAACAAGGAAAGCGTATTGTCGCCGTCAGCGAAGCTGACATCCCCTTCAAACGCAGTCGCGCTCAACTCCATATCGGCATCGCCCAGACCGAACTCGACGCTGCCGGTAATGGTGCCGCTCGTCGATGTCAGGGTATCATTTCCCGATCCAAAAATGATGTCGCCAACCAGGGTGGGTGCAATGACATCATTATTGTCGATGACGTCGTCACCATTCACGTCATTTGTTGGCGTGGCAAGTGTCTGCAGGAATGTGATGTCCTGCGTGCTGCTGGATAGATCCACCGCGCGGGTGACGCCGAAATCTGTAACTTCCGTGCCATCGCTGGAATGGAAGGCACTGATCAAGCCGGTATTGGTGATGTCTGTCAGACTGCCGCTGAGGTCCCGGATGGCATAAGCATTTGCGGCTTCTCCGAATGTGCTGGCGCGGATCACGCCCGAATTTGTCAAAGCGGACAATTCACCGCCATCCTCAAGCAAAACAGCGGTTGCCGAGAAATCTAACAAGGATGACACACTGGCTGTAATGTCTCCGCTATTGTCCAGAGTACCGAGAACCGCGCCCGATCCGAGGCTGATCGCTGTTGCGTTGGCCTCATTCGCCTGAGCGCTAATCGCATTGGTGTTCAGCATGCCGCCTGTAATCGTTGTCGCAAAGTCCCCATTGGCGGCGCCTTCAATACGCAAGGCGGTCGCCTCGTAACCA
>JBCCDZ010000022.1:0-19613 GCA_039030525.1 Pseudomonadota bacterium
AGTTCAGTTTCGAGCGACTTGGCTTCTTCAACTGTGATGACGCCCTCATTGCCGACTTTTTCCATCGCCTGAGCGATCATGTCGCCAATTTCCTTGTCGCCATTGGCAGAGATAGAGCCAACCATAGCGATTTCAGAATTGTCTTTCACTTTGCGAGAGTGATGCGCGAGATCCTTGACCACTTCAGCGGAGGCTTTCTCGATGCCGCGCTTCAGGTCCATTGGGTTCATGCCAGCGGCAACGCGCTTCATACCTTCGCGAACGATGGCTTGTGCCAGAACTGTCGCGGTGGTTGTGCCGTCACCAGCAACATCGTTTGCCTTGGAAGCAACTTCGCGCAGCATTTGTGCGCCCATATTCTCGAACTTGTCTTCAAGCTCGATCTCTTTTGCGACGGTGACACCGTCTTTCGTGGTGCGCGGGGCGCCGAAAGATTTTTCGATGACAACGTTACGGCCTTTCGGGCCGAGAGTGACTTTTACGGCGTCAGCAAGTGTATCAACACCCGCCAGCATCCGCTCGCGCGCAGCCGCGCCGAATTGTACATGTTTGGCAGCCATTGTGGGTACCTTTCAAATTGATGTGTTACGGAAGATGGAGCGCGAAAGGCTTAGCCTTCGATGATGCCCATAATGTCGCTTTCTTTCATGATCAGCAGGTCTTCACCGTCGATTTTCACCTCGGTGCCACCCCATTTGCCGAACAGGATCTTGTCGCCAGCTTTGACGTCGAGCGGCACGCGCTCATTGTCATCACCGATCGCGCCATTGCCGACGGCGAGCACTTCGCCTTCTTGTGGCTTTTCAGCAGCTGTGTCTGGAATGATAATGCCACCAGCGGTTTTGGTGGCTTCTTCAACGCGGCGAACCAGTACGCGGTCGCCAAGTGGACGGAACTTCATGAGTAAACCTCTTGTTCGTCAGTTTAAAATGTTAGTTTCGTCAGCTTGATATGAGTTTTAGCACTCACACCCCTCATCTGCTAACGATGGGGTGGAGGTAGGTCTCCGAACGTCTCGCGTCAACTGTCTTTTGAGACATTTTTTGCCCGTGACCGCGGAGCGTTTACCGGCCGAGTTCTTGTTTCAGAAAAGCGTTTTCCTGGCGCAGGGTTTGTAACTCTTCAACCATCGGGCTCAAACTGGCGGCCAGTTCCACCTCGGTGAAGCGCGGCGTGATGAATTGCGGACAATTCCAATCAAAGGCTTCTATATCCAGAGTGAACAAGCGTTCGACCTTTCCCTCGCCATCCAAAGCAAGCGTCGCGGCGAGGTCAGGATCCTCGTCGGCGTCTTGAACGCGCGCATGTCCTAGCAATTTCAATCGGGCGCGGTTCGGATAGTCCATCAGGAAGAGCGAGACGCGTTTCTCGGTCTGCAAGTTCCCGACTGAGACGTATTGGCGATTGCCGCGATAATCCGCGAAACCAAGTTGGGTAGCAGATAACAGCTTCAGGAACCCGCGGGGCCCGCCGCGGTGTTGGATATAAGGCCAGCCATCCTCTGAAACGGTCGCCATATAGAAACTGTCTCGCATCGAAATGAATGCCGCCTCGCGCTCTCCGAACCCCTCAGGGGCGGGGCGGGCAACCATGCCGTCATACATTTCACGAGATCCGCGCAAATCCTGCTCGGCTTTCACATGATCTGTGAACGCGATTTCTCCAAAATTTTTCATCGCCTGCTCCTTCACCCATCTCCACATAATGAGCGCAGCGATATTCGGAATGGGTACGATCGCCATAGGACTTATGCTCAGGTACGCGCGGTCTCGCGACCTAGCCTTCGGCGTCAATCGCGGCGACGACGGCCTGATAGAACGCTTCGCGGTTCGGATTTTCCTGATCTTCATAGCCAAGTGCGGTCGTCCAGCTGCTATTCGAAGCGATGATCAGATTGCGCTGCGGGTCGATATAAATGCCTTGTCCGAATATGCCGCGCGCCGCATAGGCCCCGGAATCATAAGTCCACCATTGAAAGCCATACCCGTGCCCGGGATTGTCATAACCGATCCGCTTGGTGGTCGCGCGCGCGATCCAGTCGTCCGGCACGATGCGCTCGCCATCAATCATAGCCCCATCGAGAATAAACTGACCGAAGCGGGCGAAATCCAGTGTCGCGGCCTGGATACAGCAGCCGCTAATTTCGGTGCCGTCATCATTCAGCAACCAACTGGCATCCTGCTGCATGCCATAAGGACGCCAGATCTTCTCTGACAGATATTCCGCTAAGTCTTTGCCTGTCGCTTCGCGCACCAGGACGCCAATCAGATTGGTCTCACCCGTCGAATAGTTCCAGACATCGCCCGCGGGATGCGCACGGGGCAATTGACTCATATAGCTGACCAGGTTGGATCCGCCATCTTCAGCCACGTGTTCATTGAAGCGCGCCACATCTGAATTCGGGTCAGTATATGTCTCGTCCCAGGCCACACCTGAACTCATCATCAGCAATTGCTCGATGGTGACATCGTCGTATTCAGAGTTTTCCAGTCCGGAAATATATTTCGAAACCGGGTCATCGAGGCTTTCAATATCGCCATCTTTCAAGGCTGCGCCCACCAGCGTCGAAGTCAGGGATTTAGCGACTGAGAAGCTGGTCCATCGGCCGGCATCTTCAAAACCCAAGCCATATTTCTCCAAACGAATATTGCCATTGTGGACAATCACCATTGAGGCATGCCGCTGCGTTTCCATGTAAGCGTCGACATCAAGTCCAAGATCGAGCGGAGGACCTTCGCCAAATTCGTGGATATTGTCAGATGCATCAATGGTGCGGGCTTTGACGATGAAGGAGACTTCGTCGAGCATACGAAACCCGGCATCGCGCTGGCTCTGGTTCCAAAATAGGACATTTCCATCGGATGGCATGGCGACAAGTAAGCGGCGCCAGTCGGACCCAATAAACCACCAAAAGAGGGCTGCAATCAGGGCGATGATGCCCAGGCCATATCCCAATCGTTTCATGGTTCAGTCTCCCGGATATTTTATGTTTTGCTGATATGCGCTTCGTTTTTGAGGTTCCAGATCGGAGTCCGAATGGCCATCCAGATAATCAGGATGGTCATCCCGGCGGCTGGGACAATCGCAATCTTGTAAGGTCCGAACGCGTCAACCAGCCAACCCATGATCGCTGCGCCAAACGGAGCGCCGGCCATGAAGCCGAGTTGATAGATTGAAAGCACGCGCGCGAGCTGATCCTTCGGTGCCGCATCCTGAACGATGGCGCGGCTCATCGCGATGGAGACGCCAGCGGAAAGGCCCCAGACGAATACGATGGCCAAAAACGCTTCGTGTGGAATACGCGTCATCATCGGCAGAATGGCGAGTGAGCCCAGGAGCTGCGCAATCAACAAAAGTCGCCCTTGGCGTTTGATATTCTTGATCATGGAAAGCGCCACAGAAGAAACAAAGGCGCCCATCCAGAAGGTTACGAACATGTCCCGAATGCCGTCGCCTGAGAGGCCATAAACATCGCGGTTGATGATTGGCAGCACGACCAGGAACGCGCCGATGACGAAAATGCCGACACCGAACATCAGAACGGTCATGCCCCACAATTTGGCGTCGCTGGTGACGACTTTGAAGCCTTCGCCAATATCACCAAAGGCAGCGCCGAAGCCTGAACGCCCGGTTTTTACTTTGCGGCCCTTGGCCAACATGAAGGCTAGTAAGGCGCCCATAGCGACGACGGCGCCCTGCAACGCCATCAGGAACCAGCTGTCGATCGGACCGACCCCAAAGCCGCCGAGCCAGTCCGGCATTTTGGTCATTTTGTCAGCATAACCACCGAGGATGAGCCCGGTGATCTGGGCTGCAAACTGGGCGAGTGTGGCAAAAGCGACGCCCTGTTGTAGCGTGACGCCAGACCCGACCCGTCCGCGGCGTTCAACCACTTCATTCAGGATGGAATCGCGCGCCGGCATCATGAAGGCACCGACCGTGCCGAGCGCTAGGCCGTAAGCGATCATCAGCGGATAGCTGAGATTATCGGTGGCCAGGGCAAATGCGAGACCAAAGGCCGGCACCGCTGCGAACAAATGGAGGATCATTAAGAGCGGTTTGCCGGACGCGCGCTCTGCGACGACGCCGCCAAGCAAAAGGAAAATTACGGACGGACCTGACAGTGCGAGATTGGCCATTCCCAATTCGGTCCCGCCAAGCCCCAATTTATTGGTGATCAGATAAGGAAACAGCACCATTTGCAGGCCAAAGGCGATAAACCACGTGGCTTGCACAGACAGATAGGCTGGCAGCTCAATATTGACATTGCGTCGGGCCTTGCGCGCCATCATGGACTGCGCGGTTTCGAGCAATGAGGCCCCGGCACTCATAGCCGACCCCATTCCGCTCAACGGCGAACGAGCTTCTTCCAGAATATCCGGGTCTTCGATATTATCAGCCTGCTGAGGCTCTTCGCTCATCGTCTCTACTTGCCCTTTTTCCCAGCGCCCCAACCTGTCGCGGGATTTACAAACACGCAACAGGAAATCTCCGTAACTGCGTCAGCATGCCTTGGAGCGGTCACATCACCGTGCTAGGCATGCAGCCTGACTGTTCAAGGAGAGACCGCGATGCGGGCCATGCGTCATCTGGGGAGTTGGGGGCTGGCTCTGTTTTTGATCTTTATGTTTGTGCAAGCGACCATCCATCCCTTGCCAAACCCCCCAGCAGGGTCGGTCAAACTGTTTGACCCTGCTGGGCAAAATATTGTGTTCGCGACACTGGCACAGAATACAGGCATTGCGCTGTTTGAACCGACAGGTCGCGTTGTGGTTGCAGTCGGAGAGCTTTTGGCGGCGTTTTTGCTGCTTTTGCCGTTTACAAGACGGCTGGGTGCAATGCTCTCATTCTTGATCCTCGCTGGCGCCGTTGCATTCCATTTGATGCCGGAAATTCTCGGACGGGAAGTGCCGCTATCGCTGGATGGCACTGCGGCAACCGATGGCGGACAGTTATTTGCGCTGGCAATCGCCATGCTCGCGGCGAGCACGCTACTTATGGTGGTACATCCAGGGCGTGCAAAAGCCGACTAGATTTCATTACTATATTAACCCCTTGGCACCATTCTCTACCAGAAGTGTAGTTGGAGTTTGCCAATGGCTGACCCTCTTCCGTTCGAAGACGACGTCCCTGAGGGCGGGCAAGCGCGCAAAATTCTGTTGCGCCGCTTGATTGACTATATCGCATTGCCGGGATCCCAAGTGGCCCCGCAGGATCGCTCTATGGGGGGCGATATTCTGCTCGATATGCTGCTGCATGCGACGGATGAAGAGCGTTCACTTTGCGCCACTCGATTGGCAGGAATGAGCGAAGCCCCGCGGCGCGTATTACGCTATCTGGCGCAATGCAATCTCGATATTGCTCGGCCTTTGCTGGCGGCAAGTGAAGCGTTTGATAGTTCAGACTTGCTCGAAATAATCGATCACGTCTCGACAGAGCATCGCCTCTTGATCGCGGCGCGCAAAAAAGTGCCGATCGCGGTGTGTGATGCGCTGTCTCGGCGGGCTGAATTGTCTGTTGTGCAGGTTTTGTTGCGCAATAAGGGAGCGCAATTTTCTGAAACCGCGATGGACATTCTGGTCGGACGGTCTCGAAAAGAGGACGACTTGGTCGACCACTTGATCATGCGTTTGGAGCTCAAACCAGCGCAGGCCATGGCCATGTTCTGGTGGTCGGGACGAGACACCAGACGGATGGTTTTGCAGCGCCATGCTGCGGACCGCGCTGAGATGGTTGGCATGTGTGCCGATGTCTTTGCGATCGCGGCGCAAGAAGGATGGTCTGATCCTGTTGCGCGCAAAACGCTGCAGCTGATTGAACGACGTCAACGAAACCGTGGGGCGATTGAGAAAAGCCCATATGACAGTCTAGAAGCCGCCGTCGAGGTCGCCGCTCTGGAGGGGATGTCACCGGAACTGGTTCAGGAAATCGGTTATCTCGCCGGTATCAAGCCTGTCACCAGCGCTAAAATCTTGAGCGATCATGGCGGCGAAGGTATTGCTGTATTGTGCAAGGCGACGGGCTTAAAAAAGCCAACGCTGGAGAATTTCTGGCGCGCCATGAAACGCCCATTGGTTGATGAGACCGGCGAAATCCATCCCGTGTACGAGTTTCTGATGGAGACGTATGATTTGCTGACCGTCGCCAAGGCGCAAACCACTTTGCGATATTGGAATTGGTCATTGTCGTCCTCATTTGCCGCGAGGGGGAATAGCCCGTCTGGCATTCACGATGAGACCGCAAATGATGAATCCGCATTTTCGACGTCGCACCGTACAGCCAGCTTAGTTTTTGGTAACTCTTAAATTTTTCGCACATGCGCCGTCGGTTTTGACTGGCCAAACCTCCAATACAGTTCTAATTCCGCCTTTGGGAAGATAACAAACCGGAGCGGATGGGCGGCGTGGGCTACTTTCTTGGATTGATTGTTGTTCTGATCGCGCTGTGGACCGGTTTGTCGGGCGACTACACGTTGACCAAACCGTTAATCGCATCGCTTGGAGCGGTATCGATTATTCTCTCGGCTGTGCTTGCATATCGTTTCGATATTCTCGACCGCGAAGGGTCTCCTTACGCGCGGATCTTTCAATTGATCGCCTATTGGGCCTGGTTATTGGTCGAGATCTTCAAAGCCAATTGGGTCGTCATCAAAGCCTGCTTGCGGTCGACGCTCGACATTGATCCGGCCTTGGTGAAAGTGAAAACGGGTTGCGAAAGCGACCTGGCGCGCACCGTGTTCGCCAATTCCATCACGTTGACGCCCGGAACGGTGAGCGTTGAAGTCGAGGGCGACAAGATTCTGGTTCACGCCTTGTACGAAGATTCCGCAGGGCCGGGCGCCTTTGATGATATGGACCGCCGGTCTCGCGAAGCTTGCGATGGGAAGGCGAAAGCATGATCGGCGCAGCAGCACTGGCATTAGTGGTCGCGATCGCATTGATGCTGATCAGAGCTTTGAGCGGCCCGACCCTGTACGATCGAGTCCTGGCGGTGAACTCGCTCGGGACGAAAATCATCCTGTTGCTCGGGGTCATCGGGTTCTTGACTGGGCGGCCTGATTTTCTCGATATTTCAATACTTTACGCGCTGATCAATTTTGTGGCGACGATCGCTATTCTGAAATTCTTCCGCTATCGATCTTTCCAAGTGTCGCTGACGCGACGCGGGAAGGGGGGCTCATGATCGCGGAAGTGCTGGATTATTGGCACGCGTTCCGACCTGTGATCGGCTCAGCGCTGATGCTCGTGGGCGCGGTATTGGCGGTCATCGGTACAGTTGGTGTTTTGCGGTTTCCCGACTTCTACACGCGATTGCACGCGGCCAGCGTGACCGACACAGCGGCCGCTACACTGGCCATTCTCGGCATGGCTTTGCTGGCACCGTCATTGGCCGTTGTGTTCAAACTCGCCGTGGTGTGGTTGTTCCTGTTCCTAACGGGTCCGACCTCGTCGCACGCGCTGGCAAATGCAGCGCACACGGCCGGATTGCAGCCCATGATCGGACGTATGAGCGAGTCCAATGGAGGGGATGAATGACCGGGTTTGAAGGCGCGACGCTCGCCATCGATCTGTTGAACATCACGTTGCTGACCATTTTATTCGTGGTCGCGATCGCGATCGCGCGCCTGCGCAGTCTGTTTGCGATTGTCATGCTGTCAGGCATTTACTCTCTGGTTTCGGCGACCTGGTTCGTAGCGCTGGACGCGGTCGACGTGGCCTTCACGGAGGCCGCGGTCGGGGCTGGTATTTCGACAGCTTTGTTCCTCGGTGCGATGGTTCTGACATCGCGAACCGCCAAAGCTGAAAAGGGAGCGACACGGATTGTTCCGCTCCTTGTGGTGATCGCGACGGGCGCAGTTCTGATTTACGCCACCATTGATCTACCTGGCTTTGGTGACGCAACATCGCCGGCGAACACTGGCGTTGGTGTTGATTTCTTGCAGCGGACCTATCCAGAAATTGCCATTCCGAATGTGGTGACGGCGGTGCTCGCCAGTTATCGAGGGTTTGATACGCTCGGTGAAGTTGGTGTGGTCTTTGCGGCTGGATTGGCGGTGACACTCTTGCTCGGCTTTGGCGAGCGCTCGCTCGGCGCGACTGTTCGTCGTGAAGATCGCGTGTCCTCACGGAAAGACGATGAGGAGGAGTCATGAAAGGCGATCATCACGTCATTCTCCGCGTCGTAGCGAAAGCGCTGATCCCAATTATCGCGCTGTACGGATTTTATGTGCAGTTCCACGGCGAATACAGCCCGGGCGGTGGCTTCCAGGCGGGTGTGATCCTGGCTGTGAGTGTTATTCTTTATTCGTTGATTTTCGGCATTGCGCCAGCGATGCGAGCCATTACGCCTGGATTTGCCAGATTTATCGCCGGGTTGGGTTTTATTCTCTATATCGGAGTTGGTGTCTGGGCGCTCGCCATGGGCGGCAACTTCCTTGATTATGACGCGCTGTTCCGCGAAGAGCCGGGCGGGCATCTTGGGCAGCATACCGGCATCATCATCATCGAACTCGGCGTGCTGTTTGCTGTCGCCGGATCGATGGTGACGATCTTCTACGCGTTCGCAGGCCGGGTCAGCGAAATCCGGGATGAGGACTGGTAGAATGCTCGAATTTGTCCTCGAACGCGGAAACTATTGGGCGATTATCGGCCTGATGATGATTGGCCTCTATATCTCATTTGCGGCCACAAATATGATCAAACGCCTGGTCGGTCTCGGCCTGTTTCAAACCTCAATCATCCTTTTCTATATCTCATTGTCACGCATCGACGGCGGCACGGCGCCGATCCTGTTCGGTAAGGATTATGGTAAGAAAAAAGACCATGCTGACGGGTCCGATTATGCCGGTGAAGCCAGCGATCATGCTGCCAGCGGATACGGTTATGCCGGAGAAGGGCTTGAGAACGTCTATTCAAATCCTCTTCCGCACGTTCTGATGCTGACGGCGATTGTGGTTGGTGTCGCGACCTTGGCAGTGGGTCTGGCCATTATTGTTCGCATTCGCGAAGCGTATGGCACGGTTGAGGCTGACGAGATTCGCGCCATGGACCTTGAGGTGGCGATTTCAGAAGCCGCCAGCGAAGCCGAGGAAAGCAAGGCAGCGGCGGTATGATCGAGCTCATCTCTTCCCTCGTGCCAGAAAACCTGGCCGCGCACGCCCCCGCGCTGTTGGTCGTCGTGCCGATGCTGTTCGCGCCGATCGCCGCCTTTATGCCGAACGGCCGTATTGCCTGGCTGCTCAGCATCATCGCGACGGGTGTCGCGCTGATCATGGCGATCTCGCTGGTTGATCAAGTGCGCTCCATAGAAGGGGGCGCGGTTCTGTCCTACGCGATGGGCGGCTGGACGCCGGATGCAGGGATTGAATTTCGCATTGATGCATTGAATTCCATGGTCTTGTTGCTGGTCAGCTCAATCGGCTTCCTGGCGGCGATCTTCAGTTGGCCGTCTGTGAAAGCGGAAATTCGAGATGCCAAGCGCGCCATGTTCTTTGCCGCTTATCTGGTCTGTTTTACCGGGCTGACGGGTGTGGCCAGTACGGGTGACGCGTTTAACTTGTTTGTGTTCCTCGAGATTAGCTCGATAGCGACTTATGTTTTGGTGGCGCTGGGCGCGTCGCGTGATCGCCGGGCTTTGCCGGCGGCTGGCAATTATCTGCTTATGGGCACCATTGGGGCGTCATTCTTCGTCGTTGGGGTTGGGTTTTTATACGCAGCGACCGGGACCCTGAACATGGCCGAACTGGCTGTCCGATTGCAGGATGTTCAGGACAATAAAGCCGTGCTTGCGGGCTATGCCTTCATCTTGGTCGGTCTCGGCATCAAGGCTGCGATGTTTCCGCTGCACCAATGGCTTCCGAATGCCTATGCGTATAGCCCGAGCTTCGTCACGATGTTTCTGGCGGCGACCGCCACGAAAGTCGCGATCTACGCGCTGGTGCGGTTCCTGTTCACCGTGTTCGGGCTGGAATTCGCATTTGAAGGATCGAGCTTGATCTGGATCCTGATGCCGATGGGGATTGCAGCGATGATTGCGTGCTCTTTCCAGGCTGTGTTTCAGACTGATGTGCGACGCACGCTGGCTTATTCCTCGGTGGCGCAAGTCGGATATATGTTGCTGGGTATTTCGATCGGCACAGCTGCCGGCGTATCAGCAGGCATGTTCCACCTGGTCAATCACGCGCTGATCAAAGGCGCGTTGTTCATGGCCCTGGCAGGTGTTGTGCTGACCTATCAAGGCACCACTCTGAACGATCTCAAAGGCCTAGGCCGTACATCGCCATGGACGATGACGGCATTCGCGATTGGCGCGGTGTCGCTCATCGGGGTACCACTGACTGCCGGATTCCAATCCAAATATGCGCTTGTCAGCGCTTTGTTCGAGCATGGCTGGTGGTGGGCGGTCGCAGTGGTCATGTTCTCGAGCCTGCTCGCAGTGGTCTATATGGGCCGTATTCTGGAGGCTGTGTTTTTCCGGGCCCCCAGCAATCCGAACAAAAGGCGGCAAGAGGCGCCCTTTGTCATTCTCATTCCGCTTTGGATTCTGGCTTTGGCCAATCTCTGGGTCGGCATACAAGGTGGTTTCGTGGCAGGTCTGGCAGATGACGCGGCAGCGGCGCTGTTTATTGGAGGCGCGTCATGAGCGGCGAACTGGCCATCATTGCAGCCTTGGTGCTGCCTATTCTGATTTGTGGTGGCATCTGGCTTGCCGGACGGGTTCCTGATATCCGCGAAGGTGTAACGCTGGTGGGTGCGGCCGGGCTGTTTATTGTCGCCATCATCATCGCAATGAAAGTCTCGGCCGGTGAGTCCCCGGAGCTGAGCCTCGGCGAAGCGGTGCCGGGCCTTGAATTTGCCTTCAAGGCAGAACCATTGGGGGCGTTATTTGCCCTGGTTGCGAGTGGCCTCTGGATCGTCAACAGTTTCTACTCGATCGGCTATATGCGCGGCAATCGCGAGCGCAATCAAACCCGATTCTATATGTGTTTCGCGATCGCTTTGCTCGGCGCGATGGGTGTGGCCTTGTCGGCCAATCTGTTCACCCTGTTTGTGTTTTATGAGATCCTGACCCTGTCGACCTACCCGTTGGTTGCGCATAAAGGCGATGCCAACGCACAACGCGGCGCGCGTATCTATTTGATGACGCTGCTTGGTACGTCGATTGGCTTCCTATTGGTGGCAGTGATCTGGACAGGAGCGCTTGCTGGCAGCCTTGATTTTGTCCCTGGTGGGTTGCTGCAACAAGTCGAAAATCTGTCGCCGGTTGTTGCCAGCGCTTTGTTGATTCTATTCGCATTCGGGGTCGGTAAAGCCGCTTTGATGCCATTCCATTTCTGGCTACCCAATGCGATGGTGGCGCCAACGCCGGTTTCCGCACTATTGCACGCTGTGGCGGTCGTGAAGGCGGGCGTGTTCACCATCCTGAAAGTCGCGATCTACATATTTGGCGAAGAGGTCTTGAACGCGACAGCGTCGCGAGAATTCATTCTAGGCGTGGCGTGTTTCACGATCATAGTGGCGTCATTGGTGGCGATGACCAAAGACAATCTAAAAGCGAGATTGGCTTATTCGACGGTGGCGCAATTAGCCTATGTGACTTGCGGTGCCATGCTGGCAGACCCGGCCGGCTTTATGGGCGGGTCTCTGCAAATCGCCGCCCACGCTGTGGGTAAGATTACGCTCTTCATGTGCGCAGGTGCGATCTATGTTGCGACGGGCAAGCAGAACATTTCCGAGATGCGCGGGCTGGGCAAGCGAATGCCGCTCATCTTTATCGCTTTCTTCATCGCGTCCTTGTCGATTATTGGCATTCCGCCTCTGGCCGGGGATTGGCCAAAATATGAGCTAATGCAAGGTGCTGCCGACGCCGATCTGGATTACGTGCCTTATGTCTTGATCGTGTCATCGCTTCTGAACATTGCCTATCTTCTACCGATCCCGATCCTGGCGCTCATGCCACCGCCGGGTAGCGGTGAGCCTGCCGCTTACAAGCGCCCAGGTGGCGCGCCGATGCTGACCGTAGCGGCGCCATGTTTCACCGCCTTGTTGTGTTTCTTGATGTTCTTCATGATTGGGCCGATGTCGAAATTCCTGGAGCCCGCAACCGGAGAACGCGTTCCGACAGCGTATATGACAGGGGGCCAGCCATGACCGTTCCGACAGAGCGCGATTCCAGCGGGCGTTTCATCAAGCCCGAGAGCGAGGCGCCGAAGCCAAGCGATGAAAACATGCATCCGGTATCGAAACTGCTCTTCGGCTGGGTCGGTTCGTCGCGAACACCGCTATTCCTGTTAATTCTGGTCATCCTGATTTGTGTCGGCCTGGTCGTGTTCGACCTGGCTGTGAATCGGCACGAATATCTCGACTTCGCCAATGCCAATGGCTTTTACGCGATTTGGGGATTTGCCGCGTTTGGGCTCGCGGTCCTTTCAGGCTGGCCGCTTGGCAAATTATTGCGCCGAGATGAAGACTATTATGGTGAAGCTGAAACGACGCCACAGGATGTGGAGTCAGACTCATGAGTGGTTTGCTTGGACAGATTAATCCCGGGCTTCTGCTCGTTCTGGTCGGCTTTGCGGGCTGTCTGATCCCGGTCCAAAGAGTGCGTCAGGCTTTGATGGTCGGCACGCCGATCGTCGCCATTCTGCTCTTGGCTCTGGCGGAGCGTGGGACCAATCTGGCAACCGTGTCGGTTCTGGACCTTGAGCTTATTCTCTACCGCGTCGACAGTCTGTCATTCATCTTTGGCCTGGCCTTCCTGATCGCAGCCTTCCTGAACGCCATATACGCCTTGCATACGGATGATCGATTACAGGACGGCATGGCATTGGCTTATGCCGGCGCAGCGGTGTCAGCGACCTTTGCTGGCGACCTGATGACCCTGTTTGTGTTCTGGGAGATTACGGCCGTCAGCTCCGTCTTCCTGATCCTTAGAGCCGGGACCAAAGCGGCCTATCAAGCCTCGATGCGCTATCTCGGCGTGCAGATTTTTTCTGGCGTCTTACTGCTCGACGGCCTCGCTTATGTCTATAAATCGACGGGCAGCCTGTCACTGGACGCTTTCACGTCATTCGATCAACCCGGTGCGAAATTCATATTTGTCGCGTTTGCGATCAAGGCGGCGTTCCCATTCCTGCACAATTGGCTGCAAGATGCTTATCCCAAGGCGACTGTGGTTGGCGCCGTGGTGCTCTCGGCATTCACCACAAAGCTCGCGGTTTATGCATTTGCGCGCATGTTCCCAGGCTTTGAAATGCTGATCTGGATCGGCGCGATCATGACCGTGTTCCCGGTCTTCTTCGCGGTTATTGAGAACGATTTACGCAAGGTGCTTTCCTACTCGCTGAACAATCAGCTTGGCTTCATGATTTGTGCGATCGGTATCGGTACGCCACTCGCCATCAACGGTGCGGCGGCGCACGCCTTTGCCCATATCATCTATAAGGGCTTGCTGTTCATGAGCATGGGGGCCGTGCTCTATCGCGTTGGCACCGCGAAAGCGAGCGAACTCGGCGGGCTTTACAAGTCGATGCCCTGGACAACGATATTCTGTATTATTGGCGCGGTTTCGATCTCCGCATTCCCGCTCTTCTCAGGTTTTGTGGCTAAGGCCATGACCATGAGTGCGGTCGCGAAGGAGGGCTATATCATCGTCTGGTTGATGCTGCTCTTTGCGTCTGCTGGTGTGCTCGAACATTCGGGGATCAAGATTCCGTATTTCACCTTCTTCGGGCATGACAGTGGCAAGCGGGTAAAAGAAGCGCCGTTCAACATGCTCCTGGCAATGGGGATGGCGGCGTTCATTTGTATCGCTATTGGCCTGCCAACGATTGGCGGGTTCGGTTATGGCTGGCTGTATAATATGCTGCCATGTACGACCACGGCGCCAGCAGATGTCTGTATGATCTCCGGTAAGGAGATCGAGCCCTATGCCCCTTACACAGTTGACCATGTGCTGACCCAGTTGCAGCTCCTGATGTTCGCTGTCCTGGCCTTCATCCTACTCAAACGTTTCGGGCTGTATCCGCCAGAGAAGCCAGGCACAATTCTCGACACAGACTGGCTGTATCGCAAACCGGGCTTTGGAATGGTGAAATGGGCCGGAACGGTTTGGGGCAAAGCTGGCCCAGCGATGACCAGCTTCCTGGCCGGACTTGGCGCACGGACGTTTGAGAAAATTGAAACCACATTCAGCCCGCGCGGCGCGCTGGCGCGGGGCCCGCTGACGGTAAGTATGGCCATGTGGTCCGCTGTATTGCTCGCGATTGTGATGCTGGTCGTCCTCACCGCATCTTAAGCGTGTATAGTGAGTGTAAACTATATTACACACAAATGTAGCAATGTGTTGCAGCAATCACAGAATTCGCGCGTTCTCTATAGTTTGCAGCGTAGAACAGCATAGTTCTGCAATTTCTCGTTTACTGCACTGATGCCGATCTCATATATATTTGGGATGACATAGGGGATACGTGAATGAGTGAAGAATTAGATCGCGTGAATGCGGCGCCTGCGGCAATATTGGAATGTGCGACTGATATTGTCTCGGCATATGTAAGCAATAATCCAATGCAAAGCGCCGAACTCCCGGAGCTGATCAAGGATATCCATGCGACCTTGAAAGCGTTGGATGCGTCGGGTGGGGCGGCCGCGACATTAGAGCCAGCAGTGCCGGTGAAAAAGTCGATCACCGACGATTTCCTGATCTGTCTTGAGGACGGCAAGAAATTCAAATCACTGAAACGCCATTTACGATCCAAGTATGGGTTGAGCCCAGAACAGTATCGCGAGAAGTGGGGATTGCCGTATGATTACCCAATGGTCGCGCCAAGCTATGCGCGCAAGAGATCTGCACTCGCTAAAGAAATGGGGCTTGGAAAAGTCGAGAAATGATTCGAATTCGATACGAACATTACGTTTCGGACTCAGAATAAAGTAGACATAGAGTATAGGTTAACAAATTACTGAAATTGCACTTGCTTGGTGATTCGAACTGATTCATTACTGGCGAATCGAATCACCACGGGGGTGGCTATGGTTTCTATGTCAACGGGTTTCGCGGGTCTTACCACCGCGCAGGCTGATTTGGTCAAGCACTGGAAGTGTTGCAGCCGTGGCGGCGTCTTACCGTCGCGCGAATGCCTCGACCCCGGCGCGATCAAGGCGCACCTTTCAGAAATTTCCATGATTGAAATCACCGAGACGGGGCGGGCACGGTTCCGACTTGCAGGGTCAGGATTGCGCCAAATCTTCGGCTGCGAAATGCGCGGTCGCCTTCTCTCAGACCTGGCGCAAACCACATTCGAGACATGGTCGCTTGGGTTGTCGCGAGCGCTCGATATCGGGCAGCCGATTGGTGGTTTGATTGATCGGGGAACCAACAGTCATGCTTGGCTCCGTCTGCCCCTTCAATCGGAGCGGGCGGGCGCGATCGTATTATGCCATGACGCGTTGATTCCGAATGTGAGATTAAAAACCCTTTCCCACACTCAGTCCCACAAATCTGTAAATATAGATCGCAATATAGCGGCCTGAATTCATTGATTTACTTGATCTTTATTTAGGAAAACGATCCTACACTGTATTAGGCGTGCTAACTTTCTCTTGTATGAGCGGAAGGAGATGTAGAGTGGCAAGCCAATATCGGAGGGACAAACGGAACGCCTATCTGGCAGCCAGCCTGGTAGGATATGCGCTCGAGTTGACCGCCGAGAGAATTCTCCTGCCAGAGCGCGGATCGCGTGAAATGGTGCGGGCGCGTCAAGTTTCCATGTACCTGACACATGTTGGTTTGGGGATGAGTTTGTCTCGCGTTGCCGCGGCGTTTGAGCGAGATAGGTCAACCGTCGCGCATGCCTGTCACCGGATTGAAGAGATGCGAGATGAAGCGGCCTTCGATCTTTGGTTAGATGCCTTGGAGCAAGGATTATCAATGGTTGCGCCTCTGCTCGCGCAGGTGGCGTGATGCGTCGCCTGCTGAATGCGCTGTATCGCGGCGGTGTTACTGCGGAGGTTAGCCCCGACTTATGGGCCGTTTGGCGCGGTGTCGATCGTCGCCGGCGTCGGATTGGAAACTTGCCTGGCGCAGAGATTGATCTCCTTCAACTGCACACCTTTCTGAGGCACAAAGGGGCAGGGCACCGCTCCATATTGTGCTGGGGGTCAGGCGGCGACGGCGCCGTCGAACGGGCGATGTTCGTTCTGACCAGGCCGTCGAACGTGAAGCCGTTTCTAGATCGGCTCATCTTGTCTGGAGGCTTGGGGCGCGACCGCGCCACTTTCGTCGAAACGGCCAGGCAGGTTCAAAACGATTCCTGCACCAGACACGAGATGTCGACGACGTGCCATAACTCTGATGCTGTTTGTGATCGATTGGGCGCGGTCGTAGATTGTCTTTCTACCGAAGATTGCCGATTTCTGCACCAAATTGTAAATTGCCGCGCGACCAAGGCTGACTTGATCGGAGCCTTCTCATTGCGGCCAGATGCCTTGCGCAGCAGGGCGATTGGGGTTCTGCGATCTGTTAGTGAAATCTATCAGCCTATCGCCTGTCCCTAGGCGGTGGCTTGCGCCGTGTCCTTGATCCGCTCGAGCATTGACGCAAGGCCATTCGAGCGTTGGGCACTCAGGGCGCCTTTGACCCCAATGTCGGTCAGAAACGCATCGGCATCGAACGCATTGATTTCGTCTCGCGTCGCGCCCGAGAACAGTTTGATCAGAATGGAGATAAGGCCTGACACGATCATGGCATCGCTTTCGGCGCGAATGGACAAACGGTTATCGGCTTCGTCTGTCAAAACCATCCAGACCTGAGAGGCACAGCCCCTAACTTTCGTCTGCTCTGTGCGTTCACTGGCGTCGAGCGGCGGATTCGCTTTGCCCAGATCGATGATGTGGGCATAGCGATCTTCCCAATCGTCCAGGAAGTCGAAATCTTCAGCAATTTCAGCGGCGCGTTCAGTAAGGCTCATGGTCGGCATTTGGGGTAGTCGGGCACAAAAGAAAACCCCCAGCGCTGCGGCTGGGGGCGAAAAGTTGAGATAGTGAAAGTTCTAGTTGGAGACTTTTCCAATACACTTGCCGACATCTGCCAGAGCGTGTTCGCCGATGCAGAAAGGCACTTCATAGTGTTTGTGCGCTGCAGCCACACATTGCTGCAGGTTGAGATTGGCCATGTTCAGGCAGCCTTGCGTCTCGCGCTCGCTCATGGCTTGGCGCATAGAGCCCGCCACGCTTGGGTCAGCGTTCAGGATGCGATACGCAGCCAGTGTCGTGATACGATCTGCGATCGGCTCTTTGCCACGGGCAACCCGGTGTGATTGGCCCAGACCTGCGACGGCGGATGGCACGCGAATGGTGCTGGCAGCGCCGGTGACGCTTTCCCAGACCGATGGCGCACCAGAGCGACCGGCTTGTTCAAGAACAGTATCGATTTCCGGTGACTGCATGGCTTGCACAAGTGCGCCGCGCGCAGGAATACCAGATTGAGTTGAAGCAAACAGAGTCGTCGCCTGTCTTTGTGAATTGCCGACCCGGCCTTTGGCCCAGCCAGAGCCTTGCAGACTGTAAGCTTGCTCTTTCACGAAAGCGGCAGCACCAATCAAGCGGCGGCTATCTGCATTGACGGCCGTCAGGGCCTGGTTCACGGCGTCATTGCCACCGCTGAGCGTACGCGCATACCGAACATCATTCTGCATGCCGGTCATCAGGCTGTCGCGGCCATAATAGCCTTCAATGTCGAGCACGGCGGCACGGAATTCAGGGTTCTGCGCGGCGACCAGAGCCGAATAGGCCATCCAGCCTTGAGTCAGCTGTTCCGGGTTATGCCCACCAAGATTATTGAGCGAGTTTTCAATGTCTCGAGCGGACGTGAATCCGTTGGTCTTAACGTCGGTGACTTCGCCTTGATAAGTCGCGTAAAGCGCTGCGGCTTTGGCCAGTGGATCTGACTGTTCGCCGGATGCTGCGACTTTTTGAGGTGCTGGAGTGACCATCTGAGCTGTCGCTGGCAGAGTCAGTCCGGCAAAAACGGCGGCTGCCGTAATTACGGTTTTAATGGTCATGGAAAGCTCCCTCACTCTACGACCCGACACTGGCCTATCTTTTGCGTCACGCAAAGGCTAGCATCTGCTGAAACTCGGATTCTAACGCATAATTTAGTGAATCCATGACAGGAAAAATGCCTAACAGAGCTGACCATTCAGTTAAAACACCTCGGCGGGATCGCCCTGCCGCCATTAAGAACTGGGCGGTAATTGGCGGTGTTGCGGTCGCTGTCATTGGCGCGCTTACTGTAATGGTTGCAGGCGGTCCGACCGGAATGCTCCTTGGTGCAGGCCTGTTAACCACGATTATTTTTTTGCAAATATTTTTATGGTTCCCGCTCGCCACGAACCGCAAACCCGACATCAAATCGGACACCATAGAGCAGTTTGACGAGATCAAAATCGATCGTCTCAACGATGCACCTGCACTGATCCTGAATGTTTCTGCACTGGGTCGGATCAGAATGATCATGGGGCGCGACAGCTTATTGCCCGGGATTCGCCTTGGCGCGGATATTGGTCCGGAATTGGACCGGGCGAGTGGCATCGCGGCGACTCGCATACAATCTGGCGACGGAAGTTGGGTTATCATTGTCCCTCAGACAGAAGAGGCTGACATCGACCAGCTGACAGAACGCACCAGCTTTTTCGCCGGACTCGGGCATGATTTGAAAAGCCCGCTCAATGCGGTAATCGGCTTTGCCGAAATTATGGAAGCAGAGATCCGCGGGCCTATGCCCGAAGCCTATCAGGATTATCCTGGACTCATCAAAGAAAGCGGCGAAACGCTCTTGCGACTGGTCGAAGACATGTTGGCTTACGCCAAGTCTGAAGCCGGAACATATGAACTCGATCTCGCACCGATGGATATCGCCGCCAGCGGCGAGAGCGTTTTGCGCCAATCACAAGCCGTCGCAGACAAGGCCGACGTGACGTTGAAATTTTCTGGACAGGGTGAAGTGGTGGCCATGGCCATGGCCGATGCCGATGCGGTGCGACGGATCTGGGACAATCTCGTTTCAAATGCGATAAAGTACTCGGCAGCCGGCGGTGTTGTGACGCTGTCAGCGTCCACACGGGGTCAGACCAGCTTGCTGCAGGTCACTGATACAGGGGCCGGTATGGACGCAGATGATTTAGCGCGGATCGCGCGTCCCTTCGCGCAAGGTCGGAATGCCAAAGGTCGGGCCGGTACAGGCCTGGGCCTGGCAATGGTCCAGCGTCTGGCTGAGATGCAGGGCGGCCAAGTGGAAATCCGTACGGCCCCGGGTGCGGGCACCACGGTATCTGTGACGCTGCCAGCCTATATCGCCAATGGCAAACGTGCGGCGGAATGAGGACGACCTGGCGCGATGTTTGAGGAGAGATTGCCAACAAAGGTGTGGGTCGACGCGCTTGTGCGGCGTGTGCAAGTGGCAGGCGCCTCAGCGTTTATTCTTCAGCGCGGCGATGATTCACGTGGTGATGTCTTGATCAAAGTCGCTGAACTCAATGGCACCGCACGGGCCTATGCGCCGCGCACGTCGATGGAAGGTGATCGTATATTCGTCGACCTGGAGAGCCAGGGTATTGG
>JBCCDZ010000023.1:0-19063 GCA_039030525.1 Pseudomonadota bacterium
ATGAGCGGTTTATCGACTATTCGATGACCTCAATTTGCGGCACCAAATGCGTATTCGTAATGGGTGCGACTACCCATTTGTAAAACTTCAGAAAGTGGTAGACCGGTTGTCGTAGAACGCTGTGAAACAGGTCGAAGCCGTGATCCGAACCTTCAAATCTTGTGTTTCGAGTACGCTGATTTTCTCAGCGTTCACGGCCGGTGCGAGCGCGCAACCGATTGCGTCTACGCCCGCTTATACGCCTTGGGCGATCGGGTTTTACAGTTTCGCTATCTCAATCGTGCTCATCTTTTTACTCCTTAACATCGCCGTGAAGAACCGACCGGGGCTTTATATCTCCGCGCTCAATGTCGGCATGTTGCTTTCCATCTGGATGCTTGAGGATGGCTTGATTGGATTGCTGCCAAGCATGGGGCGCCCGCTAAACGACTCCTTTGTGCTTTCCGTCGGCCAGCTGACCTGCACCATTGGATTCGTCTCCGCCGCGCAGGTCTATCATCCGGATAAAGTCACCAAGACGATCAAGACCCTCCTTTGGAGTTTAGCGCTTGCCTCAACGATGACCATTCCGGTCTTATGGCTCTTACAAGATTTCACACTTTGGATGGGCGTCGCAAACACGTCCATCCTTATCATGATCGCCAGCATGATGGTCGCGACCAGCACATGGCGCACGCATGATGCGCGACGACGCATTGTTCCCGTGCTCACCGCCGCACTCGCCCTGACCGCAACTGCGGGCATTATCTTCCTATATGTGGTTAGCGATGGCCGGGCCTGGATCGAACAAGGCGCCATCCTTCGGATCTTCTTTGTGATCGTGGCCTTTCCAACCATGCTGGCAGTTCTTCTGGAACTCAACGATATGCGCAAAGATCGCGACCAAGCCCTTGTGAGCGCCGTCGACGCCGCCAGAAGAGATGCAAAGACCAGTGCGGACCTGTTGGACATGGAGAAGCAATATGCGCGCGCGCGCGAAGTCGCGGATGCGCGCACACGGCAACTCTCCACCGCGTCACATGATATTCGCCAACCGATTGCATCCATGCGTGCGGAACTGGATGCCCTTCGGGGCGATGAATCAGGCACGCCCATGGTCGATCGGCTAGAGCGTGCGCTGGATCATTTGAATGATCTCACATCAGACCTTTCTCGGGCAGGAACTCGATCGCCAGAGGCCGGGCTGCATGGCGACGTTGAAGCAGAAACGCTAGGCGTGAATGTTCTGCTCGATACGCTCGATAAGCTGTTCGCCGCTGAAGCACAAAACAGTGGTATCGAGTTCAAAACCGTACACTCGTCTGCCAAGATCAGCGTTCCTCCCCTTATTCTCATTCGCATTGTCAGTAACTTGATCACGAACGCGATCATGCACTCGGATGCGCACAAGATCTTGCTCGGAGTTCGGCAGCGCGATGGCTGCATTCGTCTGGATGTGATCGACAACGGCAAAGGATTTGAAGACGGTTCGGCTGATTGGGCCTTCGAAATTGGCGAAAAAGGTAGCCAATCCCCCGGCACAGGCCAGGGTTTGTCCATTGTGAAAGAGCTGGCCGACAAATACGACATAGACTTACAGGTCTGGACTAAACCAGACGTCGGCACCCGGGTTTCTATATCCCTGCCAACTGTCGCTGACCCGAACTAGCACTTCTGTTTCCAATTCGAGTGTGCCAGACAGTTTTCTGAGGGAGAAAACATGTCGGTTTCAGACACTTACTCGGCGGTGATCGCCGATGACCACGATATCGTGCGTGACGGTTTGAGAGCAGCGCTTGAGCGCTCGGATCTCTTTGAGTTACTGACACTGAACATTGTCGCTGAGACGGCCAACGGTTTTGAGACACTGGCCGCTGTGAAACAACATCAACCCGATCTGTTGCTCCTCGACTTGACAATGCCACTGTCCGGCGGCGCGGAAGTCTACACGGACGTGCGCCGTTGGAGCCCAAAGACCAAAGTCGTCGTGTATTCGTCGGTCACGGCGCCCGGCGTGTTGAGCATGTTGGTGAGCGCGGGTATCGACGGCATGTTTGCAAAAGGCGGCTCCAACAAGTTGCTGTACGAAAAGCTTCCGCTGATCTTGCGCGGGGGGCGTTACATCGCGCCTGAATGTATGGCGTTGATGGAAGGCCAAGATGACGTCGTCACCTTAACCGCACGGGAGCATCAAACGCTTCACCTGGTCCTGTCCGGAAAAACCACAAAAGAGATTGCTGCCGTGCAAGGGATCAGTCCTCGTACCGTCGAAAAGCATCGTGCCAGCCTGATGCAGAAGCTTGATGTCTCATCCGTGGCAGAACTCATGGCAAAAGCTCTCAAAGATGGCTTGCTCGATTCTTCAAGCTCGATCTAAACCCACCACGTCGCGGGCATAGCCTCTATGCGGGACGCTTAGCGCGCTTGCACCGCATAACGCACGCCGCCGGAAGCGCTTTGCCAAATCGCCGCCTTTGCGGTCGCAAACCTCAATTCAGCCCCTGCATCGCTGCGATACACGGTGTCACTGACTTTTGTATAGACGATGGCTTTACCAGACACGGTGCTGCGCATCAGGACGAATCCGTTTCCGCGTCGTATCGTATAGGGGACAGAGCCGCGGGCGGTTTTCATCTCCCAATCGCCCTCGAATACAATCGCCACTTCACCCGACCCATTGGCCTGCGCGTTCGGCGAGGTCGACAAATCCGAGGTGATTGTTCCGTCATTGAATGGATCCTCGTCATCATCCTTATCAACGCCAGGCATGATGAGCTTCAGGCCCCGGTCACAATTGCGATCTTCAGGCATAAATCGGAGGGTTCGAAAGTTCTGCCGGAAACAAATGCGTTCCTGAACCTCGCCATTTGAAACCCGCTTATAGTCACGTTTGTCGAGCCACGTATCGCGATCAAATTTCACATAGCGGCGCGCTACCCCATCCTCGAACAGATCAACAATAATATGATCCTCGGTGCGCTCTTTGACTGAAATCGCGAGGCCATCGGATATCCGGGCGTCATCATCGTCGACCTCGAACCAGTTTCCGATCGCGCATCCCATCTCATAGTCGCAAACCTGATTGGTTGTTGCGCGGACATATTCTGGACCGATGCCTTCTCCGACCAGTGCGGTGACGGTTAAAGTCATGCCCTCATAGTCAAAGTCCCAATTGCTTTGACCATCCATGTCCGTGTCTTTGCGACCATACCATAGGCCCACAACAATCGACGGCTTAACCGGCACGCCTTTAATATTGGCGCTCGGAACCCGAATTGCGCTTTTGCTCGCCAGGCCTGCAAGTTCGACCACGTCGAACGTCCAGCCATGGACTTTGCCACGCAACTGGTTGACCTCACTCTGCCACATGCCAAGCGTGACGCCCGCCTCGGCATTGGCCTGCAAGCCGTAAGAGATCGCGCCACCTGAATACCATTTGGAGTCATTGGCAAAGCCTGGTGTCGACGTGCAGCGGAATGCCGCGCCAACTTCGCCTGAAACGCCGATGCCCAATTGTGCGCCACCGACCACTCCGACTGTGTAAGTTTGGTGGATATTCCCTGGACAACTGATGCCCGTCGGCGCCGAAGGGCTGTCTTCATCGCTGTCATCGAGAGAAGCAGCATAGTCCTCATTCTCTCGCAAGGCGATCGCACTGTCGATCAAAGACTGAATTGTTTCGGTTCCCATGGCTTCAAAATCAGCGATTACTTGCGCCTTCAAGGCGGCTTCTTCGGTCATTTTGCATTGACCTGACACGGTCCACTGTAAGCCGTCCTGACAAGCCTTGCCTTTGTCGGTCACGCGGCATGCGCCCGTTTCAACCGTTCCGCACGGACGGCAATAGCCATCGCGCTTGGTCGTCCACACCTCGCATTGACGGCCGACTTCGATCGCTGGGCAGGCGCGTTGATTGAGCGTGCCACAGGGTTTGCAGTAGCCGTCGAACTGACCGAGGCCACTTTTACAGACTGTGCCTGAAGCCAGAATGGGACACGCGCGTTCATCTTCGCCGCCGCAGGGCTGGCATATGCCATCAATGCTTTGCAGGCTGCCGTGGCACTGGTCACCAGGTTTAAGCGCCCGGCACGCTTTCTCGCCGTTGCCGCCGCAACTCCGGCAAATATTATTGCCGTCCGGCTCATATTCACCGCGACAGGGATATCCAAACTCAATTTTTGGACAAGCCTCCTGATTGGCGCCACCACACGCGCGGCAAATCTTGTTTCGCGTCACGAGACCATTGCCGCACCCGGATGGAATCCGGCCAATTTCACAGGCCGGTTGACCATGCGCCTTGCCACACGGTTTGCATTTGCCTCTGAGCGGCGCGTAGCCTTTACCGCACCGGAAACCAAAGCGAGACGCTGGCCAAGCTTTCTTGTTAGGTTGGCCCCAGTTCCTGCAATACTTTTTGTATTTTGTTAGATTTCCCGAACACTGGGGTCCCGATTTCCAGGCGGCACAGGCTTTCTCATCTTTTCCGCCGCACCCGGCTGACGCCGTGCCATTGCCGATCCAAAATACAGCGAGACAAAGAAAGGCGATCTTCAGGAATATTGCGAATTGCGTTGACATATTGAACATCGAAGGGATCCCATAAGCTAATCATATGGGTTGAGCATCGCAGATCTCGTCAGAGACGGTATGGGGGCTGATACCCATTTTCTATCTTGATCAGAGAACGTGAAGCGGACCGACGCGATTGGGTAGTCGCCCCCATATACCGGCTGCCTTGAATCCCTAAGCTTCCCTCATCCAACCAAATTTGAGGGAGACTTTGGAATGAGCTTTAAAACAAACTCCAGCGTAAAACTGGCCGCTGGAATCGCAGCTTTAGGCGTCTTTACGACTGCTGGATGCGCCGGCACAGAAGCAATCGCAGCAGGTCCAATGGGAGATGCATTCGCAGCCGTGGCAGGCATTCCGCAGATGGATGCATTTCTTCAATATGAAACCCAGGTCCCACCGACGGAAGCATTGCCGATTGATGGTGACTATACGATTTCAACTCTTGGGAAGCGTATTCGAATTGACCGCGGACGCAGCTATGCGCTCGACCCATGGACGCATGCAATGACTCTGAAAATCCGCCCAAACATGGTCGTGTCCAAAGACTTCCGGCAAATCAGCGCCACCGAATACACAAGCCAGGACTTACCTCTGCTCGGAACCGCAACCATGTCGGTTCAACCAGACGGGCGCATTGCGGTGAACGTCGCGAGCATTCCGCCTTATAGTTACTTCCTGATCCCCGTCGACGGCAGCCGCGTATCCGAGCCAGAAGGCGATGACTCAGAGATGGTCGATGAGGATTGCGGAGACCTCGATATTGATCCTGAAACCGGCGAGCTAATTTGCCTCGATTAGCTAAATGATGCGCGCTTCGGACAAGCGCTATTGAAGACCGTCTCGAAAGAGCGGTCATTCGTTTCGCGGTTGCTCAAAGCGCGCTTCGCCCACTATCCCCCAAGGCCAAAGCCCTGCGAGGTGGTTTGGGGTGTGTGGATCGCAGGAACAGTCTGCCTTTAAAGCTGGCCCAGCAGATAATCCGCACTGGAAACTTCAAAGCCACCGCCCTGCTCGACATTCAGTTCTTTCACGGTGCCGTCTTCCACCACCATGGAATAGCGTTGTGAACGTTGGCCCATGCCGAAGCCGCTACCATCCATTTCAAGCCCAAGCGCGGCTGCAAATGCGCCATTGCCGTCAGCCAGCATGCGGATTTTGCCATCGACGCCATTATCCTTGCCCCAGGCACCCATGACGAAAACATCATTCACGGAGGTACAAACGATCTCATCAATGCCTTTCGCGGCGAGGTCGCCTTGCTTTTCGACAAAGCCCGGCAGATGTTTGGCCGAACAGGTTGGCGTATAGGCGCCAGGTACGGCGAACAAAGCGATGGTTTTGCCGGCAAAAACGTCTGCAGTGCTGACCGGTTCCGGGCCATTCGCGGTCATTTCCATGAATGTGGATTCTGGAAGTTTATCGCCAACTGAAATGCTCATTTGAGAGTCTCCTAAGTGATCTGTCCCCTACATAGACCTCAAATCCAGCATCGCAATGACAAATCCTTGCCAAATTATGCGGGCAGGTTAGCGTCGAGATCTGTAAAGGAGACACTTGGTGCAGGACCTGACTGGAAAACTGCTTATAGCTATGCCCGGGATTGGCGATCCGCGGTTCTCACGATCGGTGATCCTGATTTGTGCGCATAGCGACGATTACACCATGGGTCTGGTTCTGAACAAGCCAATTGACGATCTCACTTTGCCAGAATTGCTGACCCAGCTTGGCATAGAGCAGAATATTCAACTGCCGGACTCTTATGTCCTGAATGGCGGTCCGGTCGGCACCGATCGCGGCTTTGTTGTCCACTCGAATGACTATTACAGCGATGGCGCCACGGTCGAAGTCGCTGAAACGTTTTCGATGACCGCGACGCGCGATGTTTTGCGGGCACTTGCCTCTGAAGGCGCCCCGCTCCAAGCGGCGATGACGCTCGGCTATGCCGGATGGGGGCCGGGTCAGCTGGAACATGAATTGTCTGAACATGCCTGGCTGGTCGCGGACCCGCATGACGAGATCATTTTCGGCGACGCGCATTCAAAAAAATGGGAATTAACGCTCGGAATTCTGGGCATTGATCCAGCTCACCTTCACCAAACAGGCGGTAACGCTTGAGTGAACAGGCGCGAATTTGGTTTGCGCCTGTCCGTTAGCCCGATAAACTGGGCGCATGTTTCGCAGTATAATATGTCTGGTTGTAGCGTGTTTGGCGCTGGGCATGTGGGCACGGGCACAAGCGCCGCGAGGTATGAATGCGGTCGACTTTGCCGAAATCCCGCGACTGTCCGAGCCCGCCTTGTCGCCGGACGGACGCACGCTCGCTTATCTCGAAAGCGAGACAGACTGGTCTGAGAACCGCATCGTCAAGCATTTGCGCGTCATCGACGTGGCAACGGGGCAATCCGGCTCTGTCCCGACTTTTTCTGACAAAGCCAGCCGCGTCTGGTGGCATCCTGACAGTCAAGGCTACGTCTATCTCGACAAGCCGAATGAGGCCAAAAAAAAGCAAGCCTTCTTCTATGATATGGCCAGCGAAGAAACGCGACAACTCACGGAGCATGGTGAAGCCATTCTCAATGTCATCTGGCAGCCAGACGGCAGTGGGTTCTATTTCATCGCGGCGGAGCAGCAGCCGACGACGGACACGCAAATGCTGGATGGCGGCTGGGTGATCCCGCCTTTTGATGCGCAAGCAGACCGTGAGGTCTGGTGGTTTGACTTTGCAACGGGCGAAACCCGACGCGACGTGCAAGGTCGGTTTTCGGCGCGGGACGCGTCTGTCTCGAGATCCGGTCAGTTTCTCATCACGAGCCTGGCTCCGGATCACAGCATCGACTCGCGTCATCTTGGCGACGTCTTCGTCCGCGATCTGGATAGTAATGAAGCAACGAGATGGACGCTAAATCGGTTCCGCGAAGGAGCGCCGCGCCTGTCCCCGGACGCGACGCGCCTCGCCTATCTCGCCTCCGTGAATGAAGACGGCGCGCCTTATTATGAATCCAAAGTGTTTATCGAGACCCTGAACGGGCGCCGCCAACGCCTGCTCGCAGACCGCGATATGGAAGCCCTCGCTTTCGCATGGGACGCGAGCGGCAAAGGGCTGTTCATTCTCGGAAATACCGGCGTGCGGTCCAATTTGTTCCACTATGATTTGGAGCGTGAGGCGCTCCGCCAACTGACGCGCGGCGATCATGCGGTTCAGGACTGGGTCTATGACCCGATCCGCGACACCCACATTGCCCGATTTGAAACCATGTTCAGTCCCGGCGAGTATCAGATCATGCGCGATGAAGCAGATGGCTTCCAGTCGATCACGGATGTTTATGCCGACTGGCCGCTGACATTCGAATTGCCGCGGCAGACCGTTTTCAAGTGGCGCGGTCGACGCGGGGCGCGGCTGGAAGGCTTGCTGGTCTATCCGCAAGGCTATGATCCATCTCGGACTTACCCGCTGGTCACCATAACGCATGGCGGGCCGCGCAACTCATCCAAATTCGGCAGCTGGAATGTCTCGCGTTATCTGCCCGTGTTCAGTGCGCAAGGCTATCTGGTCTTCCTGCCCAATCATCGCGGTGGCACCGGCTATGGCGACCGCTTTGTGCGGGACATGGTTGGCGGGTACTTTCGCAACGCTCACCATGATGTCATGGACGGGATTGATGCGCTGATCGAGGCTGACCTGGCCGACCCGGATCGATTGATCAAAATGGGCTGGAGCGCCGGCGGTCATATGGTCAACAAGCTGATCACGCATACGGATCGCTTCGCCGCGGCCTCATCCGGCGCTGGCGCCTCGGACTGGCTGTCCATGCATGGTGAAAGCGACGTTCGTCATGGGCGCGAACCCGTGTTTGGCGGTACGCCTTGGGAGCGCACCGCCCCGCGTCGACGCTACCGCCAGGATTCACCACTTAAGGATGCCTGGAAAGTCACCACCCCAACCTTATTTTTTGTCGGCGAAAAAGACATTCGAGTACCTCCAACACAATCCATATTGATGCATCGCGGGGTTCGCGAGACCGGCACACCGACGGTCCTGTTTCAAGCTGAGGACGAGCCGCATAATTTCCGCAAGCCAACCAATCAACTGTTCAAAATCAACACAGAACTCGCCTGGTTCGCCCGGTTCGCAAAAGGCGAAACCTATGACGCTGTTTTACCGGATGCGGCTCTCGCGGCTCCAGAGCCGACGAGTGTGCCGGCCGGCGAGCCCACCTCGCCAGAGGCGGTGAATTCACCTTAGAGGTTCTTCGCGAACGTCGTAGGCATAAAAAGGATCCTGCCGCGAGCGAATGAGGGCGGGCGCAATTTTGCTCGCAAGCCATATCGGGCCATAGGCCATGACGCGGCTCAGAGGTGTGCGTTTGTGGAACAGTTTCGCATTGCTGCGAGACGCGGCCTGAACCCGGCTGGTGCGCGGTTGGCGCGTTTCGAAATATGTCGCCAGCGCCTGGTCAAGATTCCGCGGCGTCTCTGAACAGAGCTTGGCAAGCAGGAAGCCATCTTCAATCGCCATCACCGCGCCTTGTGCCTGGAAGGGCAGCGTCGGATGGCACGCATCGCCGAGCAGAACCGCACGACCATCTGACCATCGCTCAAGCGGCGCCCGATCGAACAGCGCCCAGCGATAGTGCGCCTCTGCTTTTTGGATCAGATTGGTGATAACCGGATGCCAGCCATCAAAATCAGCCAAAGCATCTGCCTTGCTCCCCTGCTCGGTCCAGGATTCGGACGTCCAGGTATCATCTTCGACAATGCCGACAAAGTTTGCCAGTTTTCCACCCCGCAGGCGATAGGTGACGGCATGACGTTTTGCCCCAACCCAGACACATGCTGTTGGCGGCGGCACAACCTCCCCGAGCTGCTCCATCGGCACCACCGCGCGCCAGGCAACATGACCTGTGAAGTCCGGATGATCCGCCCCGAGCATCTGCGTGCGCACATTTGAATGAATGCCATCTGCACCGACCAACAAATCTGCATCCAGCCGTTCGCCGGACTCCAGCAATGCTGATACGCCCGTCGCGGTGTTTTCATAGCCGGTGCAAATTGCGCCCAGGCGCACTGCATTGGGCTGACGCTTGGCCAGCGACCGGGTCAGCACCTCAACCAGGTCAGCACGGTGCAAATGCAAGTAAGGCGCGCCCCACCGCTCGACGATTGCCCGGCGCGCTTCGATTTGGAAAATCCGGTTGCCCGATCGCCCGAACCGCATCTCTAGCGCTTCTGGTAGAAAGCCATTCTCAGCGACATCATATTCCAGTCCCAACGCGCGAAAAACCTTCATGCCATTTGGACTGATCTGTATCCCGGCGCCGATCTCTCCGAGCTCAGACGCGCGCTCCAGCACCTGAACCTTCCAGCCATAAGCATGAAAGGCGAGCGCAGCGGTCAAGCCGCCAATCCCTCCTCCAACGATAATGACCTTTGGCATGACCTATCCTTAAGACACAGTTCTGCAGCTATCCAAGCACTCTAATCGTCACGCGTGAATAAGGAAGTTCCGCATTAACTACAGTCTTTTGTTGCAAATTCGAAATAAATTGCCAAGATGATGCTAACCAAAGCCAGAACGGCTTTATTGGAGCTCGAAGAACTCATGCGCCAGACCTTGGTATCGGGACCGCGTATACTCTCCTTGATTGGAGCGGTCGCCTTATTATCTGCCCCTGCCCTTGCCCGCGATGTTACCGTTTATGGCGGTGGAAAGTCGAAGACTTACACAAGCCAGGAAGATGATCGCCCGCGCGTCATCGCTTATGGCCAAGAACGCCAGACCGCGATGGATCGCCGCGTCAAACGGTTCGCACTGGAACGCAAGGTCCAGTCAATCATCCAAACGCGCGACAGCGAAGAAGCACGCGAGACGTCCGATGCGATGATGCGCGTCATCCTACGCGGCAATCGGGATGCGCGGCGACAATACTCTTACTATTTCCCGTATCACGCCCGCTCCGACGGCTTCTATGGGCGATTGGAGCGTAAGCTGGCAGAACGCCAATCGGGTGTCCGCGTCTATCGCCAGAGCATCCTGGACAAGACTACGGATACGGACCTGGATCGCGTCGCTGAGGCACTCGACAATATCGACTAACCCCCCAAGGGGCACTGGGGGAAGCAGAAAGGGCGCCGGTCATAAGACCGACGCCCTTTTTTCTTCGTGGGGGGAATCCGATCCGATTACTCGGCGGCCACGAACTGGTTCATGGTGTTGTGCGCACCACCGGCTTTCAAGGCACGCTCACCAGCGACCATCTCTTTGAACGTATCACCAAGATCAGAGCCAACTTCGTGCTGGTGCTTCACAGCTGAGACGCCGCGGCGAATTTCTTCGCGTTGGACATTCTTGACGTAAGCCAGCATTTTCTCTTCGCCAAAATAACCATTCGACAATTCATCCATGCCCTTGGCGGTCAGGTGGAAGGTCGGCAGTGTGATCAAGTTGTGGAACACACCAGCGCGCGCCGAGATGTCGGTCTGGAAACTTTGCAGACGCGCATCCGCCTCGATACCCAGTTCGGTTTCATCGAGTTTCGCAGACATGAGCGCAACATCTTCTGGATAATCGGATGCGGCGATTTTGCCTTCGGCAATCCACTGTTCGCGAACTTGCTTGCGCAGGTTCAGCGTCCAGTTGAAGCTTGGAGAATTGTTATATGTCAGTTTGGCATTTGGAACGACTTCACGCACCGCGTTCACCATAGAGGCGATGTCGTCAACGTTTGGCGTAGCGGTTTCAATCCAAAGCAGGTCCGCACCGCCATCTGTCAAAGAGCTGATACAGTCCTCGATCACGCGCTCGCGGCCCGTATTCTCCTTAAATTTGTAAAGGCCGTTCGGCATGCGCAGAGGACGCACGACTTTTCCATCACGCATCAACGCGACTTCGCCATCGCTTAGCGGGTTGGCAGCCGTGACCTCTTCGGTCTCGATCCATTTGATATATTCCGCAGCCAGATCACCAGGCTCATTCGAGACCGGAATTTTCTGGGTCAGGCCAGCCCCGAGGCTATCCGTCCGCGCCACGATGACGCCTTCATCTACGCCGAGCTCTTCGAAGGCCATGCGGCACGCACGAAGTTTGGTGACAAAGTCTTCGCGTGGAACCGTGACTTTGCCGTCCTGGTGACCGCACTGTTTAGCGTCGGAAACCTGGTTTTCAATCTGCAAGCAACACGCACCCGCCAGGATCAATTCTTTGGCGAGCAGGTAAGTTGCATGTTCGTTGCCGAAACCGGCATCGATATCGGCAATGATCGGCACAACATGGCTTTCGAACGTGTCGATGCGATAGATGATCTCGTCGAGCGCGGATTGATCAGCGCCAGACTCACGTGCGGCTTTCAGTTCCTGGAACAGGTCATTGAGGCCCACTTCGTCCGCTTGGCGCAATGACGTGTAGATCTCCTTGATCAGATCGGTCACAGCAGTTTTCTCGTGCATGGACTGATCCGGCAAGTGGCCGAAACTGTTGCGAAGGCCCGCAACCATCCAACCAGACAGATAGATGTAGGTGCCTTTGGCTGTGCCACGCAGACGCTTCACAGCTTTGATTTTCTGTTGCGCATGGAAGCCAGACCAGCAGCCCAATGACTGGGTGAACTTAGAGGAATCCTCGTCATACGCCGCCATATCTTCGCGCATCACGTCAGCCATCGCGCGGGCAATGTCGAGATGCGTGTTATAGGTGTTTTGAATCTTCAACTGCACGACATCTTCAATCGTCAGTCCGGCGCGGGTACGGCCTTCCGGGTAGCGCTTGAGGGTTTCTTCCATCAATTGCTTATAGGTGGGTCGTTGGGTCATTTTACTATCCTCGATTTGTTCGGGTGTCTGTTTGAATTTGGATTTAAGAAAGTTCGTTGAGCACGTCGTAAGCGGGCAGCGTCAGGAAGTCGGCCAGCGTCTCGCCAGTCGCGGTTGAGACGAAGACTTCAGTGGCTTCAGGATAGCGACCGTCGGCATACGAATTGTCACCGAGCGTCGCTTTGATCTTGCCAAGCTCATCATCGAGCAGGCGATCAAACGCGGCGCGATCGAACACTTCAGAGCCGCCACTCGCGGTCTTGAATTCGGTGCCATGCTGGAGCCATTGCCAGAGTTGGCTGCGGGAAATCTCGGCGGTAGCAGCGTCTTCCATAAGGTTATGGATCGGCACCGCACCGCGACCACGCAGCCATGCGGCGGTATACTCGATTCCGACAGAAATATTGGTTCGGATACCAGCTTCAGTGACGTCACCTGTGTGCGGCGTCAGCAACGAGTCTTCCGAAATGGTTGGGAATTGACGCTGGCTGAGAACCTGGTTGGCTTTCGGCATTTCAGCGTCAAAGACTTGCATCGCGACCGGCACGAGATCCGGGTGTGCGACCCAAGTACCGTCATGGCCTTGTTGGGCTTCGCGTTTCTTGTCAGCGCGGACTTTGTCAAACGCGGCAGCGTTCGCGGCTTCATCGCCTTTGACTGGAATTTGAGCGGCCATACCGCCCATGGCATGTGCCCGGCGCCGGTGACAGGTCTGAATCAGCTTCAACGAATAGGCCTTCAGGAAGGCGCGATCCATACCGACCTGGGCACGATCCGGCAGCACGTATTGCGCGTGATTACGGAGCGTTTTGATATAACTGAAAATGTAATCCCAGCGGCCGCAATTGAGACCGACAATGTGATTGCGCATCACGTACAGGATCTCATCCATTTGGAAGGCAGCTGGCAGCGTCTCGATCAAGACCGTTGATTTGATCGTCCCGTTCGGAATACCAAGCGCGGCCTGCGCGAAATTGAAGACATCATTCCACAGGCGCGCTTCCTGATAGTTCTCCATTTTCGGCAGATAATAGAACGGCCCTTTGTCTTGTTCCATCAAGGCTTTGCCATTGTGGAATATATGCAGGCCGAAATCGAACAAGCTGGCCGAAATCGGATTGCCGTCGACCGTGACATGCGCCTCTTCCAGGTGCCAACCGCGCGGGCGCACCAGCATGGTCGCCGTCTCATCATTCAAGCGATAAGACTTGCCGCGGGCTTCATCATCAAATTCCAGCTTGCCGGCCGCATAGTCCTGCATATTCGCCTGACCTTCGATCATGTTGGCGAAGGTCGGCGATGACGCGTCTTCAAAATCTGCCATGAACATTTTTGCGCCAGAGTTCAGCGCATTGATCATCATCTTGCGATCGACCGGACCGGTGATTTCGACGCGGCGATCTTGTAGAGCTTTGGGAACCGGAGCGACTTCCCAGACAGATTTACGTATATGCTCGGTCTCAAGCGGGAAACTTGGCAACTCACCATCATCGAAGCGCATCTGCGCGAGCTTGCGGTTCTCCAGCAGAATTTTGCGCTGCGGACCAAACCGGCGCTCAAGATCTGCGATGAACAGCAGCGCGCGATGACTCAACACACGTTCGTAAGCCGCCGGGACGCCGCCGATGATTTCAGCGGGACGGCGATGCCGCGGGGTTGGTTTAGCTGCAGAAACAGCATCCTTGATCAATGTGTCTGGCACGGCACACTCCTGTTTTGTAACATGTGTGTTTTATTTACAAATTGCGTGCCACGTCCAGGTCCACGGCCATATCTATTGGGTTTCACTGTTTGTTATGTAAATTATTCTATGTTATGTTTGTAAATGTTGTAACAGGCAGACAGGATGAAAAAGAAGCTGATCATCGGTCCGCGCATTAAGCGTTTGCGCACGCAATTGGGACTCACCCAAGCCGAGTTCGCACGACGGCTCGATGTATCTGCCACTTATGTCAATCTGATCGAACGCAATCAGCGTCCGGTCAGTGCAACCGTGTTGCTCAAGCTTGCCGAGGAGTTTGACATTAATGTTGCTGATCTGGCCCAAGACATGGATGCTGGATTGGTCAATGAACTGGTCAATGCCCTGCGCGATCCCGTGTTCGGCGGCGCCCAGATCACAAAAAGTGAACTGGAAGATCTGGTCGGCGCCAGCCCGGAAACCATCAAAGCCTTTTTGCGCCTGCATGAACGCTATCGTGAACTCGCGCTCAGCGCCTATTCGGACGCGAACCCGCTCGCCGATCGCGAGAAAGTCGAGCTGCTCGAAGAAAGCGCACGACCAGTCGAGAAAGTGCGCCAATTCCTGCATGAGCGCAGCAACTATTTCGCTGACCTTGATGAAACGGCCTCGCAGTTCCATTCAGAGCTTACCGCGAGCGGCAAAGCGATTGATGTCGCCATTCAGGAGCGCCTGGAATCTAAGCACAAGCTTCGCATTCGCGTTCTACCAAGTTCTGCGATGCCGTCTTCTTTCACATATTTTGACCGACACCGTTCGGGTATCGATATATCAGAATTGCTGCATCCGACGGGGCGTCAGTTCCAGCTCGCATTCCAGCTTGGTTTGCTCGAGTATCGCGAACTGATCGAAAAGATTGTCCTGGGTTCGGGTTTGAAAGAAGAAAGCGCGATTGGTCTGGCACGGGTTTCGCTCGCGAACTATTTCGCTGCTGCTTTGCTAATGCCGTATGCGGCGTTTCTGAAAGCGTGCGAAGGGACGCGCTATGACGTTGACCTTCTTAGTCACCGGTTCGGTACAAGCTTCGAACAGACCGCCCATCGCCTGACCACATTGCAAAAACCTGATGCTAAAGGCGTACCGTTTTTCTTTCTCCGCATTGACGCAGCAGGCAATGTCTCAAAACGCTTTAGCGCTGGTCGGTTTCATTTTTCAAAGTTTGGCGGCGCCTGTCCGCGCTGGAACATTCATCGCACCTTTGAGCAACCGGGCGAGACGCTGACACAACTCATTCAAATGCCGGACGAGACGACGTATGTCTCGATCTCTAAGGCGATCAATCGCTCGCGCGGGTATCATGGTCGACCGCCTGCGCGCGTCGCGATCGGGCTGGGCTGTGACAAGGCCTATGCCGACAGTCTGGTCTATTTTGATCGACTCAACATTGCTGAACAGAAACCGACTCCGATCGGCGTGAATTGCTATCTTTGTGATCGTCAGAATTGCGCCTCACGGGCACATGCGCCGCTCAACCGAAAACTCAAATTCGATGCGCACGCACGCGGCATCTCGCTTTACGAATTTGAGCCTGTTCGAAAACCCTGATCATCGCGCTATGCACGCAGCGGACTTATGATCCAGCTAAATTTATAGAGGCCTGGCCCGACCAAATATTGCGGCAACGCATCAGGTCCACACGCGCCAGTGCCTAAGCCGCGCATGGCAACATCAATATGGATTTCTGACGTGTCGCGCGCGGCAAGTTCAGCCAGAGTTTCGGCCGCGTTCAAATCCGCATCATGGTGCGGGCGGGCTGTAAAACTCATCGGCGATGGCAAAGTGACACGAAAGCCAGCTCCATCGGCGTCAGACAGACTGAACCAACGGCACTGTTCATGCGCACCATATTCCTGAGGTCGTACATACGGATGGTATTGGTCAGCAACAGCGCTGCGCCAGACGGCAAACATCTGAGCGCTCGAGCGATCCGGATACGACTCGTCTGGCCCCAATCCAAGCCATTCAAGTTGAGTGTACTTTCGAGCAAGCTCGAACCGCACGCCGATGCGGGGTAGATCCTGCCAAGCCTCTGGCACGATAAATGATTCATCTATTCGGACGTGACCGTCATACAGGGTCCACAGACTTTCATGCTGCATGGCCTCGCCATCACGGCCATGCCAGGATTGCGAGCGCTTGAGTCCATACTCGGTCTCGTCCAGGGACGGGTCGCCGGGTTCAAGCGCATTTAGGCCATACGCCACCCACTCATTTGTCTTGCTCTGAAACAAAGGCCGGGTGCCAGGTTTGCCGCCATCATTGTCGGTGGGCGCGCGCCACAGACACGGCGTGATCGGCGACGCGAAAAGAGGCTCGTCCCCACACCAAATTTGTCCGTCCTCAAGGTGCAATAGCTTAACCGCTGACGGGGCAACGTGCGGCGCTGACGGCGTCGCGGCGAGTTGGGCCTGATCCCATGCGACGATATGATCTGCTTGTGCCCATGGCGTGCTTTGCGCTTGGCGCCAGATGAGTGACAAGTGCCATTCACCTTTCTCAGCGGCATCGCTTTGGATGGGCAGCGCTAAGATCGCGGTTTCGCCAGGCTGAATGATCGGCGACTCCTGCCCCCGCTCGACGCAAATGCCATCTTGTAGAATTTCCCAAGTCAGGACCAAATCGCGAGTATCGGTAAAGACACGTCGATTCCGACACCGGACTTTATTGGTCTCAACCCACTCTGATTTTACCGGCCGAGCCGCCCAGGCATATTCTCGTAAAGCCGGATGCGGGATGCCATCCGGTCCAACCAGGCCATTAATGTTGAAATTGGCATCATTTGGCGTGTCGCCAAAATGCCCACCGAAGGCCCAATAGAACCGGCCCTGCTCATCTCGCGCCGTCAGCCCCTGATCTCGCCAGTCCCAGACGAAGCCGCCCGCCAGAGCTGGCTCTTGGAAGAACGCATCGACATAAGCGGCAAGCGACCCGTTCGAATTTCCCATCGCGTGCGAAAACTCACACAGCAAAAGCGGACGGTCATCGCCGTCTGTCGTTTCCGCCCAACGCGCCCACTCAACAATGTCATCGATCGAGGAATACATCGGACACACAACATCCGTGGTCGCGCGTTCGCTCATAGAAGGTGCCTGGTGCATGGTCTGCGCGCCCCGTCCGAACGGGAAGCTGAACCGCATTGCCACTGCGCCTTCATAATGAACGAAACGCCCAGGATCGAGATGCCGCGCCGCAGCAGCCGCGGCATCATGCGCTGGACCATGTCCAGCCTCATTCCCTAAAGACCAGCCGATCACGCAGGGATGATTACGATCACGCGCGATCATCCGCGTCGTGCGCTCGATGATTGCATTGTGATATCCTGGATGCTTCGCCACTTCGGTCCAGCGCGCATGGCATTCGACATTGGCTTCATCAATCACATAGAAACCCAACTCATCCGCGAGATCGAGCAAGACCGGATCATTGGGATAATGTGCGGTTCGAATGGCGTTGATATTGTGCCGTTTCATCGTCACCAATTCGGCGCGAATATCGGCCTCAGAGCAGGTCTTGCCATTTTCTGGGTGGTGATCATGACGATTGACGCCAATAAGCGTGATGGCGCGTCCATTTACCTTTAGGCGCCGCTCTTGAACTTCGACGCGGGTGAAACCGATCCAGGTTTGATGAATTTCGACGCATGATCCGTCGGGGGATTTGAGCTCGGTGATCAGACGATACCGTGTCGGCGCTTCCGCCGACCAAGACTGCGCGTGGGCGAGCGACAATGAAAGTGACGCGGCATATCCGGCAAAGGTAAAAGACTGCTTCCATTGCGATGTCGTGGGCTGGCTCGTGTCGAACTGAGCAACGGGCGCGGTTTGGTCTGGAATAACGACATTGCCAGCGGCGTCTTCCAGGCGCGCGGTGACGACATAGTTTTGGGACGGGCCATCGATATTCACGCCAATCGTTGCCGTCCCGGTAGACGTCTCTGGATCGAAATCGGTGTCGACGACCAGGTCCTGTACATGCGTTTGCGCGCGAGACTCTACCCAGACGGAGCGATGCAAGCCACCATGGTTCCAGTGATCCTGGTCTTCAATCCAGGTCGCATCGCACCAACGCAGCACCATAATGGCAAGCTGGTTGTCTCCCGCTTTGACCGCGTCGCCAAGATCGAACTCGCTTGGCAAACGCGAATCTTTGGCAAGGCCAATAAATTGGCCATTGCACCAAACCATCGCCAAGCTCTCGAACCCACCAATGTGCAAAACCGTTCGTCGATCCAGCCATTCCGAAGGGACGCGCAAAGTGGTGCGATACAGGCCGGTAGGATTGTCCTGCGGAATCTCAGGTGGCTTGGGGCAATCGAATGGCATTTGCCAATTGGCATAATGTGGCAAGTCGCCAGTATTTTGCCGCGTCCACACGCCCGGCACATCGATATTGCGCCAAGGCGCCGATGCCGTATCTTCCACCGCCCAGGTCTCTGACGCGTGAGCCGGACGATCAACCAATTGAAACCGCCAGATTCCGTCGAGCGATCGCCGCCAGTTCGCATCCTTGGCACTCAGTTTCGCTTCAGTCTCATACGGTGTCAGAGTCGCGCGGGCCGCCAACCGCCCGAGGCCAGACAAAGTGGGATCAAGGATCTGAGATAGCGGCAACGGTAACATGCGAGGTCCCTTGAATATACAAACGCGACATCGCCGCGATTTTCCTCGTCAGGCATATTTGGTTCAATTGCAACACCAAGCTTTGTTGGGCAGTGCCGCCGGCCAGCCGAGCAGCATCGTAAAAGTTTTTCAACCTATTCGCTTGTCAGGAGAAGATACAAATGTTAGCGCTAACATTTCTTGCTCTAATAATGATAATGTTGGCGAGGGAGGCCTTCAAAATGCGGCACAAAATTTTCAAAGCGAGCCTGTTCGCGATGGCGGGCATCGCGCTTCAAGCGTGCCAGGCTGTCGACACAACCGCGATCGCTGAAACCGAGACCGTCGTGGAAGCCACGGCACCTCC
>JBCCDZ010000024.1:0-19042 GCA_039030525.1 Pseudomonadota bacterium
ACGAGTTCACCTGAGGTCGGGCACTTCACCCAGAGATTATCCGGAGTGTCTTTTTTGGTCCCAGACAACAGACCTTTCAGGCCTGGAGTTCGGAAATTGGTCAGCCAGTTCATCGCCTTACGATCCCTTTGTCCGCCACCGGACGTTTCTAGGCTGGCACTCCACCCCTTAGCGCCGTACTTAACTCGAGAGCCAGTTGGCCCATTTTCTCTGCTGTAATTTGTGGCGTTTTGGCCACAGTTGCAAGTCTTGCTTGTTCCACAAAAGCAGACCCCACGACAACCCCATCAGCGATTTTTGCCATCGCGACAGCCTGATCGCCATTTTTGATGCCGAAGCCAACACAGACCGGCAGACCGGAAACACGCTGCGCCATTTCAACGCCCGCGCGAATATCATCAGGATTCGCAGAGCCAGCGCCGGTCACGCCCGCCACCGCAACATAATAAAGGAATCCGCTTGCGCCCTCGGCGACTTTTGCCATCCGCGCCTCATTCGTGGTTGGCGTCGCCAGGCGAATAACCGACAGGTCATGGGCGGCATAAGCATCCCGAATGGGTTGATCTTCTTCTGGCGGCAAGTCGACCAGGATGGTGCCGTCAATGCCAGCATCCGCAGCGGCGGCGGCGAACGCCTCATAGCCCAATGTGTGCACCGGATTGGCATATCCCATCAGGATCAGGGGTGTGTCCTGATCTTCCTCGCGGAACCGTTTGGCCAGCGCGAGGACGTCATTCAGCGTGGTCTTTTGCGCGAGCGCCCGCAGCGCCGCTTTCTGAATCGCAGGGCCATCTGCCATCGGGTCGGTAAATGGCGCACCAAGCTCGATCACGTCAGCGCCATTGTCCCGCAAGGCGCAGATCGCCTGATAAGACGATTCCAGGTCCGGGTCGCCGGCCATAAGGTAAGCGACGAGCGCAGCCCGGCCCTCGGCTTTAACCTTGTCGAAGCGCGCTACTATTCGGGATGTCGGCATTTAGGGAGTATCCGTGTTTTCTTTAACCCAGTCGGCATATGGCGCGTTCACTTGCGTACAGCCTAATGCCACGATGGCGGGTACATCATAAGGATGATGGTCTTTCACAATCGCTTCTATTTTCGCGAAATTCTCTGCTGGCGCCTTTAACCAAAGAATGAATTCAAAGGCCTGTTCGACGACGCCTTTCCAGCGATAGGTCGATGCCATTGGACCTTCAATATTGGCGCAAGCCGCGGCGCGGCTATCGACCGCCTCATCCGCAATCGCACGGGCAACGCGCTGGCGCGGGCAGGTGATCCGGTAAAGCGTGAGCGAGGTTTCAGACATTCACGCCACTTCCTGCGTCTGACCGGCGAAGTCAACTCTGGATTTGGGATCAATATGCATGTTCTGTTGCGCCTTCCAGCTGAGCCAGCGCCGCCATCATGGCTTGCTCAATCTGTATAACTGTCGCCGTGTGCCCGGCCTTTTTGGCATTCGAGACTGATCTTGGATCCTTGGACAGTTTTTCCGCAATCTCATTGCCTTTCAGGCCCGCTTTCTGGAACATGTAGACGATATGCTGATACGGCGTCATGTCATCTATCAGGTCGGCTGCCGCATTGGTCATCGCCGAGAGCGACATATTGGTCGCTGGGTCGCTGATCTGCCAGTCACTGAATTGTTTTTTCTTTTTCAGGCGAACCAGAGCCTGGCTCGCCGTTTCGAAGACCGGCCCGCCCATTTCGCGGATCGAGCCACCAGCATAGCCGATTCGACCATGCGCCGTGACAAAGCGAAAGTCCGCTATTCCGCGTAACGCGTCGCGAATGTCTGAAACGATTTGATAGAAGGCGCGCGGAGATCGGAACAGGCCCGCGAACTCATCGCCGTAATTGACTTCAAGCGGGTAAATAATGTCATCGCTCAAGCGTTGATTCTGACGCGCGAGCTGCGGCAATAATTGCGTCATCACCGCGCCGGCCTTTGACGCTGGTAGCGCCGAAGACCCCTTCATATCCGCAAGAATGAGATAATAATCGGTGCGGTTGTCCATTTATCTATCATACAAGGGTGATATTTAAGATTCCATCACCACAGATAGAGAATTATGTATCCATCGAAATCGATAGATCTACATTTTGACACCCAAAGCTTCTGCGACTGAGAATACATCCTTATCACCGCGGCCGCACATATTGAGGATGAGCAAGCCATCCTTACCGAGCGCGTCCACCACTTCCCCCACGCGCGCCAAGGCATGACTGGGTTCAAGCGCCGGAATAATCCCTTCCAAGCGCGTGCAGAGCTGAAATGCCTCAAGCGCCTCTGTATCCGTACATGTAAGATACTCAGCCCGTCCGGTATCGCGCAGAAAGCTGTGTTCTGGGCCAATGCCAGGATAATCAAGACCGGCTGAAATCGAGTGCGCATCGATGATCTGGCCATCATCAGTCTGCAATAAATAGGTCTTATTGCCATGCAGGATACCAGGCGCACCGCCATTCAAGGCCGCCGCATGTTGTCCGGTTTCAATGCCATGACCTGACGCTTCAACGCCGATCAATCGGACATTTTCGTCCTCGATAAAGGGATGGAACAGGCCAATCGCGTTCGAGCCACCGCCAATACAGGCCATGACCGCATCCGGCAGACGGCCTTCGCGCTCCAGGATTTGGGCGCGGGCCTCTTTGCCAATCACGCTCTGGAAATCGCGCACCAGTTCTGGATACGGGTGCGGGCCCGCCGCTGTTCCGATACAATAGAACGTGTCGGCGACATTGGTGACCCAATCGCGGAGCGCTTCATTCATCGCATCTTTCAGCGTCCCTGTGCCAGACGAAACCGGCACGATTTCGGCGCCGAGCAGTTTCATCCGGAACACGTTCGGCTTCTGGCGCTCGACATCGGTCTCGCCCATGAACACAACGCACTTAAGTCCGAAACGGGCACATACGGTTGCCGTCGCCACGCCGTGCTGACCGGCGCCCGTTTCGGCAATGATACGTGTTTTGCCCATTCGCATAGCCAGCAAGACCTGGCCGAGGCAATTATTGATCTTGTGCGCCCCAGTATGATTTAGCTCATCGCGCTTGAGATAGATTTTCGCGCCGCCAAAATGCTCGGTCAGACGTTCAGCAAAGTAAAGCGGGCTCGGGCGGCCAACATAATGCGCCCAGAGATCATCCATTTGCGCGGCAAAGGCCGGATCCTGCTTCGCCGTACGATATTCTTTTTCGAGTTCGAGAATGAGCGGCATCAGCGTTTCAGCGACATAACGGCCGCCAAATTCACCAAACCGGCCATGCTCATCCGGCCATTGATCCCAGGTATTTCTCAAATCCATGCTCTTGCTCTCTACGCCGATTTGGCCGCGTCAATAAAGTCGCGGATCAAGTCCTCGTCCTTTACGCCCGGGGCGCTTTCGACACCAGAGGAAACATCCACGGCTGTCGCACCTGTCGCAGTGATGGCCGTCTCGACATTGTCCGGTGTCAGGCCGCCCGCCAGTAGCCACGGCATATCAGGTTGAAAATCTTCAAGCAGAGTCCAGTCCACTGTTTCGCCATTGCCGCCGGGACGATCGGATTCCTCTGGCGGTTTGGCATCGATCAGCAGACGATCCACGCGCCATTGATCGAGGGATTCCAGATCATTTTCATTGGCTACGCTGACCGCTTTCCAGAGCTCGCAAATCCCGGCGCAATCGCGCCACCAGCGCAGAACCTGATCGGGCGGCTCCTTGCCATGCAGCTGAATCGCATCCGGCTCAATCTCGTGCAGGACATCGTCGAAGAAGTCTTCTTCCGGGTCGACCAATAGAATGACCGATAACAAGCCGAGATCCTGCGCGAATTCCGACAAGCCGATCACCTCTTCAAAGGGGCCTTCGCCGTCGACCAGCACGTTGCGCGGGCTTTTCGGGAACAGGACGAAACCCACCCAGTCCGCGCCAGCTTCTGCAGCGGCGCGAATATGCGCTGTGTCGCGCAAACCGCAGATTTTGACCTGTGTCATCGCGCGTCTCGTGCTCGCCGCATAGACGGAAGTCAAGCAAAGACTACGCCCAGCGCCGCGTTGAAGAGATTTTGGTGCGCGAAAGCCGCGGACGCGCCCACTCAATCCATTTTCCGTACGATTTTCCTACTCAGGATAGCGACCTTTATTCGGCGCCAAGGCCCAAGGCTTTGATCAGGCCTTTGGCTGTATTCTGGTCGAATTTCGCCCTAAGTTTTATATATGGACCTTCATGGCGATAGCGCGCCGCTTCAAAATCCTTGTCCTCGAACCCAGTCGCGTTCCATCCGAAACTGACCCAGAGACTGTCAACTGGGCTAAGTCCAATACTCGGACCATATGACCATTCGCCGGTTCGGGTCGCGTCATTGTGTGACCAGGTCGTCTGGAAACCAAAATCAATCTGCTGCGTGATATCATGGCGCACTTCAGCCCCGACCAGGTGCGTCACCGCGGTGGCGTGGGCACCTTCGAAATCGGTCTCGACGCGCTTGATGCCATGATAGACAGATAATTGCGTCTTGTCAGTCACCATCGCATTCATCGCGAAATTATTGACGATTTTTGAGCGATCCTGAATGCCTTCTTCTTTCAGGTGACCCACATCCAGACGATTGAAGACAACCAGGCCTTCACCGCGCGGACGCCAGGCCGCACCAATGCGGACATCGGTCTGTTCGCGATCACCGCGGCCTTCAATCTGTTCTTCCTGACGACGTGCTGCAGCGCTGAAAGAGAGCGTCTTCGTAATCTCGCGTGCGCCACCCAGCACCGCTACGAGGCGCGCTCCAGAGGTGCTGTCGCGCGACTCAAGGCGCGCCGAGCCTGCCATGGAGTCGGTCTGATAAGCTGCCCCGAGATAGCCGGACGTGTATTGCTCTGATTGTGTCAACGGGCTGCGCAATCCGTCCTCAAGCGGACCCAGGGCCGCATCCGGCGCGACATCAAGCGGATCGTCTGATCCGTCAACATTGGAGCGCCGCGCCAGGCCGCCACTCAGGGTCCAGGCATCATTCACTTGCCAAACCTGGTCGACGCCCACTGTCGCACCGATGCGGCGGCCGCTATCGCTGGTGATCATGTCCGTCGACGCGCGCACCTGCGTGCCCCCTCGCGGTTCCCATGTGATGCCGGCGACCGTATTCTGTCCGGATGCATTTGCGCCATTGGTGATTTCGTGCCGGACATTCGCCGTCGCCTGCGCGCCTAGGGTCTTATCCAAACCCAGAACAGTGCGACCCGGGAACAGAGTCGACTCGTCATCATTGGCGCCGCCAGCATAGACAGGTTCTTCGCGTATAGCGCTGATCGTGAGCCCCTGGTCGACAAACGTTTTGCGCAGCCCGGCCAGCAATAGAACCGATTGGCGCGGATCAGCAGTATCTTCAAAATCCTCCGATACGGCGCGCAGGCCAACATTGGCGCCAAACGTCTGACTGTCCTGCTGCCAGACCGCATCCGCCACCGTACGACGGGCGTGCTGGGTCAAATTTGTTTCCTGATAGGCCTGCGCAGTAATCGACCGAACCATGCGATCAGAGCGGTTCGCCTGCTCTTGCACATCCAGTTCAGCGCTGAGCTCGGCCCCGATCCGCCGGATGGCGGACGTGGAGGACGCTTGCTGGCCGAGGCCAAACCCTGCCGATTCCTCTCGGAAATACCCGGTCACGCTGAGTTTCTCGGTCCGATGCGTGGCTTCGACCAGAACCGCTTCGCCATCAGCTTCACCGAGTTCGGTCTCGGAGTCGGTCGATGCGTATTCCGCACGCAGCTCAGTATGTTCCGTAACAGCGACGGTCAGGTCCGCTGCGATCAGATTCGAGCCCTCTTCGCCTTGCGTCGACCCGTCCTCTTCGTGGATCATTGTAATCCCGGTCTGTACCGCGCCTTGCGCAAATCGTGTTTCGGCCCGCACACCCGCCGTTACACCGCGCTCACCATCATCAGAGGTCTCATAATCCACGACAATAACGTTTGGATTCAGGCCCGCATCCGTCGCGGCGACCGGCTGTCGGAAGAACAGCTCGCCGGTGACATAGTCAATTTCATAATCAATGTATCGGCTTAGTAAACGCTGGTTGAGTATCTCATCTGGACGGAAACGGTCGCGCGTTTCGATTGTGATCACTTCCGACGATCGCACCAGCGGCGCAGATTGCAGCGTGAATGGACCTGATGTGCCATCGGCCGCGAGTTCATCTTTCATGAAGGTCTGATTGGTTTCCGCGGCAAAGGCCGTGATCGAAACCTGCTCGCTTTCATAATCCGCCTTCAGGCCCGACATCCGACGAGAATATCGGCCGAGATCTGTTTCGGTAAAGCCAGTTTCGAAGTCGCCGAACACGGCCTGAAACGTGTTCTTTTCCAGCTTCACATAGACCGGGTAGCGACTCTCAGCATTATTGTTTTGCCAGGTGCGATCGCCATACAATGTGTAATATGCGTTGGGGTCGATTTCATCGAACACTTCATCATCGCGCGCCCCGCGCCGCTTGGCCGTATCCACTGCCAATGTCAGCAACCAGTCACCCTTGATCACGCCTTTGGCGAAGAAAGCCAGTCGGCCATCTTCGTGACGCTCCAGCGCCTCGCGGCCATCGGTCTCTTCCAGCCAGGCGCCCGTGCGCTCGGCTTCGGCAACACCGACGATGATCCAGTCTCGTTTCTCTGGCGCCAGCCAGGCATCGATATCTTCGACAGAGCCGTCTTGCAGCGGCACTTGCAGTCGGACACGTCCGGATTCCAGGGTCGGCTCCAATTCGACGAATACGATGCCATCGGCCCCGACGCGCAGGCCTGAAACCGCCGCAAATCCGGCATCGACGGGAGATTCGAACTCTTCTTCCGCTTCCTGGGCGAGGCGATACGGGTCCGCGACGCTAAGCTCGACAATTCGGCCTTCATGCACCGCGTGGCCATCGGCATCTTCCAGGCGAACGGCAATTACTGGCTTGGTCCGACCATCCGCAACCAAGACAGACTGATCGTCAACATGCGCCGCGCGACTGACTTCATCCACAAACCAGACTGAGCGTTCAATACGGTCGAGAATATCGCCGTCTGCGTCAAGCAATACGGCTACAAACCAGTTTTCTCCCCGCTGAATGTCGACCCCGGACCAGCGCGACATGGCCAAGGTCCGTGCGCTGGATAGGTCTTTGCCAGTAAAATTGAGGCCAGGGACGACCCTGCCGTTTAGTTCCAGACGCACCCGTTGATTTGGCTCATGTTTGACGCCCAGATTCACCGACCGCCCATGCGGGGTTTGGTCCGTGCGGGGATAGACCCATTCAAACGCGCTGTCAGGCTGCTCATTCAACCAGGCCTGGTCAAACAGGTCTTCGTCGCGCGTTTTCGCAACCTCGATCGCGGCGCTCTTGGTCACAGCGTCCGTCCGCTTCAAATAGAAGTTTGCACGCCAGATACTACCGCCCTGCGCATCGACAAATTTCGACAAGGCGCTGCCAGCATAGCGCGTATTCTCTTCACAAACGATGGGTTCGTATCCTGGAGGCAGGGTTGCTTCATCAACCTGCACCACATGCGTGCCAGGTTTGACGCCCTCAAAGTGGAAAAGGCCATCCTCGTCTGTGACCGTATACTGCCCGGTTTCCATATACAGTCGCACACCGCCCACGCCTTCGCCGTCGAGCAAGGTTCGCGCCCACTCTTCGTCCGGGCGACAGGCCGCCTCGGCGACACGCCCGATAATGGTCAGCCGCGAACTGAGCAAATCTTCTTCAATATAGATCGCCGCTTCGGCGGCATTCGACAATGCAGCGCCGGTAGAGTTAATCGCCACGACCCGATTGACCGCTTCGCCGAGCGGCGTCCCAGGACCAACGGCTGTGAGGTAGGTTAACTGAATTGTCTCGTCCGGCAGCACCAATCCGCCCGTAAATGTCAGATCGAGCCCGTCGGCAGAGATAGTCGGATCATCAAACGGAGCGCCATTCAGGCGCGTTGAGCCAGCAACATACCGCAATCCCGTCGGCAGCGTGTCGCGCAATGTGAATGGGGCAGGGACCGTACCCGAATTTTCCAGATCAATCGTATAACCAACAAAATCGCCGACCGCGGCTTGCGGATCAGATGCCCGCTTGCGCACCACCAGCTCGCCATTCGGATCGATCGGGATGTCGAGATTGACCGGCCCTGATGCCTCAACCTCAAACACGGCTCCGTATGAAGCCTGCGTTTGTAATTCGAATGGAGCATTTGGAAGCGTTTCCAGCTCTGTCGGATCCCTGACTGATGGAAATAAATAGCCATCCGGGGCATCGACAACAATTTGATATGTGCCGGGCGCCAGAATCGGAAAGAAAAACACACCCGGCGCGGCCGGATATTCAATCCCGCTGGAATCCGTCGTCGCTTCACCGGTCAGGACTGAAGACGGGAAGCTCCCCGAACCATCAAGCCCCATGATCTCAGCCGGCTGACCCGTCGCGGCATCGATAATGGTGACGCGCACCTGGTCGATCAATTGGCCCGTAAAGCTGTCAAAGACCCGACCAAAAGGATCGACAAAAGCCGTATCGACGGAAACTTCCGTAGCATCAAAAATGTCAATATATGTGGCGGTCAGTTGCGTATCTTGAGGCGCCGTAATGGTGCGGTCATTTGGCAGGGTCGGACCGGAGCTGCTGGGGAAGAAGCCATAGAAATGACCCGTATCCGGTTGATCTTCATATAAGCGCAATGTGATCGTATCGCCATTATCTGCCGCCACAGTGATGACAACAGTTTCAATCCGGTCGGCATTGCCGTTCTGGCCTAAGTCCACAACCCGAACGACCATGAGCTCTCCAGATAAATAGGTTTGCGCCGGCACCAGACTCACCGGCGCAGACGTATCGAGTGTTTTCTGGCCGAGCAGCGGGACATTGTCGAAGGATGAAAATGGCCCGCTCAGTGCACCAGATGGACTGAAGTCTGATCCATTCAATTGGATCTGGATCGCATCCGGTACATTTTCGACAATCCTGAAGAATTCGATCTCAGATGGGGTCCGGCGCGCCTCTATCGTAAAGGCCGCTTCATTGGTTGGAATAACCAAAGTGCCATTCGGGGTTTCTTGCGACACGTAAGCGGTATTGGAGACCTGGTCGCCAAGATCAGCTTGCGCCCATCCTGACATGGTCCCAATCATCGCGCACATAAGCGCGATCGCCCGCAAAGCGGTATAGATGTGCTTCCACCCGAAGCTCATCCCCGTATCTCCACCATAACGCGGCAAGCTCTATTGGCCTGTCCGCTCGCTCAAAATAATTGGCAGATCTGTCGCTGCCTTATGCTGCAGACGCTAAGGGCGTATGGTTATTATCCCGGTCGGGGAATCGATCAAATTTGATCGAATCAGCCAAAAAAAGCAGTGTTTTTAGATATTTATTGATCGCGCAGGTGGCGGGGTTTTGAATCGCGAACAGCAAAAAGTCCCCGCTATGCGCACATAGCGGGGACTTTCATATAATTGGACCTTGGCTCGGTTCGTTATTTGACCGTAGCGCGAATAACGATTTGTCCCACTTCGCCTGCGGCGAGGATCGCATCAGACAACTGGATGACGCAGGTCGTCGCACCGTCACAATCGCTATCCCCTGGCGTTGTCGGCGCGGTCAGAACCGGACCAACACCGCCAATGGCTGTATCATCCGCGAAGCCCGTGCCCGTTGTGGTCGTCAGCGAGGCCGCAACAAAGGTCACTTCAGCTGGCAAGATATCATCAATCACGAGATTGGTAGCACTGGCTGTGGCGCCGGTATTCTCGACTTCGATGATATATTCCACACAAGACCCTGGAACCGCCTTAGCGTCGGCTTCAGCACTGGCTGTGGCGCAATCGGTTAGCGCTACGAATGGGTCCGCGATGCCCGGTTCCTTGATCACTGTAACGATCTTTTCGGCCGACAGGTCAGGTGATTCCACCTCGATAACGCCGGTCGCTGCGAACAAACCGTCCGCATCAACTTCAGACGCTGCGACGCCTGTGCCATCCGCCAAAACGTTCTGTGCCAGTCCTTCAAGGACATTTGCACCGGCCGTCGCTGCCGTCACTGCTGCTGGAGATCCAGAGGCCTCATTCGCAAAGGCTGTCGGATTACGCGTTTCGGCGATCAGTGTGACATCATCTGTAAACGTATCAGATACACCCGCCGCGATCGTGCCCTGAACCTGAACAAAGACGCGCACGCCTTTCGGAACATCGCCCGTCACAAAGGCTGAACCGGCGCCAGCGCCGATCGCTGTTTCTGCAATCGTCGTATAAGTACCATCATCATCGGCGCCATTATCATTGGCATCGACCAGATACCGCACCTCAATCGATGTCGCATCGAAGGTTGATGCACCTGAGTCCAAATCGGCTACTGAAAACGCGTAGGCTGCGATGTCATTGCCCTCATTGAGGACCTCGTAGGTCAGCGTCGCATTGGTGCCAGGCACCGTTGTCAGCGTGCTATTGGTTGCCGTAACGATCAAATCCACTTTCCGGTCAACCGTGAACAAGGTCGGTGTGCCTTGCACCACAGCGCCCACCGGTGGTGTGGCATTGTCATTGGTAATGATCGGCTGCGCTGTACCTGAAACGCTATAGCTCAGCTCGAACGTGTTTGAGACAGAAGTACCAGCTTCTGTCAGTGTGTTGGCTGCATGTGCAGCACTGGCCAGACCAAGGCATACCGCCACGGTCAGGCATACACGAGAGACCAGCTCTCGCACCTGTGAATAACTCATTGTCCGCCCGCTCCAATTTTTTGTAAGCGAGGGGATCGTCTCACAGATGAGTTAATACGGTCCAAAAACGACTGTTCGAATTGTATCTGGTGCTGAAATTAGCGACAAACGGCGGCGGCGCGGTCAATCGCATTCGACGATCCGGAAAGCGAAAAGTGATACGTCACACGCGTATTTCGCACGGATGTGGCTTCGACCCGCAACTCGCTGCCGCGCTTTAATTGCCGCACGAGCCCTGAATCATCGCTATCTTGCGCAAAGGCCTCACGACCAATCCCGAAAAGCGTCCAATCGGCGCGACCGATGCGGGCTTTTCCTGGCAAATCGCCGCGCAATTCATAGCCAACTTTCAGGCTTGGTTGATTGCGCGCTTTGCCAGACCGCCAGTTCGAGACATAGAACCATACATCGCCATGATCGGCGGATTTTGGTGCTTTGTCCGTGGCTTGCGTGGCGGCATAACATAAGCGTTCGCCGCCAACATTCTCAGTAAAAACAATCCAATCAGAATATTGTCGCTCTACCGTTGGCGCCGCGGCGGCGGTGTATATAGGCGTGATCGCAAAGGCTGCGAGCAATGCGAAAACCAGACCACGCATATAAATTCTCCTATGTGCAATAAAATATATAGCCATGTCTCAAATTCTTCTGTACCACTGTTAGTGCTGAAATAAGACACACTAGATTAACGGGCGATTATGGTTTTGTTGTCGCGTAAAGGTTGCAATTCGTCTCATAAGGGCGCTTTATACGAGTATGAAGCGGCGCAGGGGAAAAACGTGTCCCTCGAAACCACAGGTAGTGATCCAACCGAACGCGACCGGCTTGCCGATTGCGTAGAGCAGATTGCGCATACGCGATCGCGGGCCGCTTTTTCTGAATTATTCGAACATTTCGCCCCCCGGGTTAAAAGCTACCTGATCCGTCTCGGCAGCGACATGTCCAGCGCCGAAGAGATCATGCAAGAAGTCATGCTCAATATCTGGCGTAAGGCCGAGCAATATGACCGCCGACAAGCTTCTGTTTCCACATGGATTTTCAGGATTGCTCGCAACCGTCGAATAGACAGCCTTAGACGCACCAACAAGCCGGAGCTTGATGCCGAAGACCCCATGCTTCAACCGGCAGAAGTCGAGCAGCCGGACATCACCGTCAATCGCGTTCAATTGGAAACGAAGGTGCGCGAAGTGATCGAAACCCTGCCAGAAGAACAACTCGTCCTCCTGAAAGCGGCTTTCTATGAAGGCCTGTCACACTCTGAAATTGCCAAATCGTTCGGGCTGCCATTGGGGACCGTGAAGTCACGTATTCGCCTCGCCTTCACGCGCCTCCGGGGGTCCCTGGAACGCGACCATTAGCCAGATAACTGCAATCTGCAGCTGCATTTGCTTGACGATAACCTCGATCCGACAATATCGCGTGATGAGAGTGATAGTTTCGAGGAGCGCGCCACGCCAATGGGCAAAGCGACGATCAATGATTTCGGAGAAATCTACAGCAATTATGCGGCGGGCTGTTTAGACCCGGCATTCTGCTTGTTGGTGGAAACCCAGGCCGCCTTGCGCCCAGACGTCCATCGGGCCGTAGCGCGCGCTGAGACGATTGCAGGCGTGTTTTTTGAATCCGAAGAAATGGCGACTTTAAGCGCCGGCGCGGCCGATAAGGCCTTGGCGCTAATTGACGCTTATGAAGCTGGTGAGCGCCCCGTCGCAGAAGCCGTGAAACTGGCCGGTGAAGGTCTGGACGAGCTGCTGGATTTGCCAGAGCCTCTGCGTGAAACCGCTTTGCACTCTTATCAATCATATAAGTGGCAGGGCCTGACGCAAGGCATTCGCCGGCTGAAACTGGACGCAGGCAGCGAAGCTGAGGTCGAGCTTTATCGCATCGAACCTGGCTGTACCGTACCCAAGCATAGCCACCATGGCAGCGAGTTTACTTTGGTCGTAGCTGGTGGCTTCAGCGATGAGAGCGGCAGTTTCGGACCAGGCGATATCAGCCTTAAGGGCCCACAGGACACTCATCAGCCAACCGGTGATATGGACGGGGTTTGTTATGCTCTGGCGGTGCGTGATGGCGGACTGAAATTTACCGGCATGATGGGCCTGATTCAGCGTCTGGTCGGCCAATAGTCAGCGCGTAATCAGCGTATAATCTCGAATTTTCGCGTTTCGAACACGGTCAGCACCTGTTTCAGGTCGCGCCCGCGCTTGAGCACTTGGCCCTGGGCTCCATGCACAGAATAGGCGCCCTGCATGCGCGCCAGCGCCGGGGTTTTGATCACTGTCCAATTGGGCGTCTCAGCGTGTCGTCGAAAGATTGCGAAGACCGCCTGTTCCTTATGCGCACCAACTGCATAGTCCATGGCCTGACCGGACATGACCATTCGCCCGTAAACATCGAGAATCAGGTTCATTTCTTGGCGTTGAAAAGCGATCTTGGGGTTTTGGGGAGGTTTTTTGATCTGTGTAATATGAGCCATGGAGCGCGTATTCGTTACAAGTTCCCTTCTGGTGACGCATTTTTAATCCAGAATGCGGCAGTTTTGCCGCAATCGCGACTTGAAGCCGTCACCAATTGCCACCAGTCTGCAATTGTCGGGCGGCGAAGTCTAGCAGTCATTCCGGACCCATCAGCCCCCCCAGCCCCCCGGGGCGACTGCTTTGAGCCGCTCGACACTCATCACTTTGTAGATTTTAGCAGCGCGCGCCAAAAAATTGGGGCGCGCTGCTTTTTTCATGAACGCAAATTTAGCTGCACCATATTGGTGATCCCTTTACTGGCCTGGTTTAACGAATGGGGTTAACCCTTCCCGAGAAGCCAGGCGCGGTCCCATAATGCTCGATCTCCAGAATTTGAGAAAAGCGTTCGACGACCATGTCGCCGTGGCCGATCTCAGTTTCACCCTCAGCAAAGGCGAAGTCCTTGGTTTTCTTGGCCAAAATGGCGCCGGCAAATCGACGACAATGCGCATGGTTTCTGGTGTTTTGGAGCCCGATTCAGGCGATGCGGTGATCAATGGCCACTCGATTGTCGCGGACCGTCGCCAGGCTCAGAGTCAAATCGGATATCTGCCAGAAGGCGCGCCGCTCTATCGCGACATGACCCCGGTCACATTTCTACGATTCATGGCCGATGCACATGGCCTGTCCAGCAAGGAGCGCAAGAATGCGATTGATCGGGTCATCGCGGATGCCCGCATTGCCAGTGTTGCCGGAAAGCCGATCGCAGCGCTTTCAAAAGGCTATCGACGCCGCGTCGGTCTTGCGGCGGCGCTGATTCATGATCCGCCAGTTTTGTTGCTGGATGAACCGACAGACGGACTCGATCCCATTCAAAAACGCGCGGTGCGCGCGCTAGTGGCGCGGATGGCGCCGGAAAAAGCCATCGTAATCTCAACCCATACGCTCGACGAAGTGCCTGCCATGTGCTCGCGCGTCATTGTCATTGATCAAGGCCAAGTGGTCGCCGATGATACGCCCGAAGCCTTATCCAAGAGCAAGCCAGGCGGGCTTGAAGAAGCCTTCATCTCACTGGCCGATACGCGGGAGGCTGAGACGTGCTGAACGGTGATTGGCGCGGCACGTTGACGGGGATCAAGGCGGCGTGGCGCCGCGAAATCTCGGCCTATTTCGCAACACCGCTTGCTTATGTCTTTGTCGCAATTTTCCTTTTGGTCCTGGGCATTTTTACCTGGGACCTATCACGCTTTTTCGATACCGGCGCCGCCGACCTCGGACCCTTCTTTTACTGGCATCCCTGGCTGTTCATGTTGTTCATGCCGGCGCTCGCGATGCGGCTCTGGGCCGAAGAAACCAGTCATGGCACCGCAGAATTGCTGCTCTCGCTTCCGGTTAATCTGACCGGATTGGTGATTGGCAAACTGCTCGCCGCCTGGACGGTGGCCGCCCTCGCGCTGGCTTTAACCTTCCCGTGGTGGATGACGGTCAATATTCTCGGCCCCGCGGATAATGCTGCAATTGCACTCACCTATGTCATGAGCCTGCTTATGGCGGGCGCCTATCTCGCCATTGGCGCCGCGGTGTCTGCCCTGACTCGAAGCGCCGTCCTGGCCTTCGTTATTGGCGTTTTGGTCGCCTTCATTCTGACCGCGGCCGGTTGGCCATTGGTTTCTGGCGCGGTGGCGAGCGTGCTTGGTGCGCCAGCAGGCGACGCGATCGCGCAATTCTCGTTCCTGACGCATTTCGAAACCGCGCAGCGCGGGGTGTTGGAATTGCGCGGCTTACTGTTCTTCTTAGGCTTTATCGCGCTTTGCATCGCTCTGAACACGCTCTTTGTCGGCCATCGACGCGGAGGCGCTCAGTGATCCCGCGCCGCTATCTGCTCCTGGCCAGCGTCTTATTGGCCGCGATTTTCGGCGCTGCGAACCTACTCGCGCAATCCTGGTTTTCAGGTGCGCGCGCGGATTTCACAGAGAACAGCCTCTTCACGCTCTCTGATGGCACCCGCGCGACCTTGAATGATCTCGCAGAGCCGATCGATCTGACCTTTGTGTATACGCGCAGCGTTGGCCAGGACTTCCCCGCCGTGCGCGCCTATGCGGTGCGTGTGCGAGAGCTGCTAGATGCCTATGACACGCTCGGCGGCGTTAATGTCCGCTTGCGCGAGATTGATCCAGCACCCTTCTCGGAAGCCGAAGATGAAGCGCTCGCGGCAGGCCTGGTCGCGGTCGATACCAATGGCGGCGACCCACTCTATTTCGGACTGATCGGACGCAATGCCGTCGACGATGAGCGGGTTATCCCGTTCCTGGCACCGGAACAAGAAAGCAGCCTCGAATACGATATTACGCGCATGCTGGCCCGGTTGGACCGACCAGAACCGGCCAGAATCGGCCTGTTATCGACGCTACCTGGCATGAATGCCCTGACCGATGAGGCTGGCTATGCCATCCGACGCGAGATGAGCAAGACGTTCACAGTTGAGTTGATCGAAGAGAATTTCATAGAATTGCCAGGCGAGTTGGATGTCTTGATGCTGGCCCACCCGCCGGAACTGACAGATTGGCAGCTTTGGCAAATCGATCAATTCGTCCTGCGGACCGGACGCGCGCTGATTCTGCTCGATCCCGCAGCCAAGACCTCTCAAGGCACAGGGCCGTTTAATATGACCAATCGGCAGATCCGATCAGACCTTGATCGGTTTAGCGAGGTCTGGGGCGTATCGCTGGCCGACGATGCGATTGCCGACACGCAAACCGCCTTGTCCATCGAAGCCGATGCTGGCGATGGCCGCACCACGGTGCTGCAGCACCCTCTGTTTCTGTCCATCCCACCCGCCTTGATGTCGCGCGTGAACATTGTCACCGCCGACCTGACGCGGACCGTCAATCTTGGCGCGCCAGGCCGCCTCATCCTCATGGATGGCGCGCCCGGTCGGCGCGAGATCCTGATGCAAACCGGCGTCGCACCAAGCAATATTCCAGCGGACCGCGCCGCGCTTGACCTGTCGGCGGGCGATGCTGTCGCCATGTATCAAGCAACGGATATTGGCGCGGCTCCGCTGGCGGTTCGCGTTTCGGGGCCACTGATCAGCGCTTTTGCAGATGGCGCGCCGCCCGTCGATATCCCAGACGATCCGATCTATGCCGAACTCGCCCGCGCCGCGGTCGAAGAAGCGCCGCCGCAGATGAGCACCAGCGCGGTAGATGCAGATATCATCATCATTTCTGACGCCGATATGCTGGATGATGGTTTGCATCTCGATCTGCAAAGCGGCGTGCCTTTCGCCGATAATATCACGCTTATCCTGAACGCGCTGGACAGCCTCTCGGGTGGGTCTGAATTGATGAGCCTGCGCGCCAGAGCGCCTGGTCTGCGACCGATGACAACCGTCGATGAAATGCGCGAAGCCGCTCAAGCGCAATTCTTCAGCGAACAGGCCCGCCTCGAAACACGTCTGGCGACATCACAACAGCGCATGGAAGAGTTGCAGTCGGTCGGCGCCGCAGGCGGCTTCTTTGACGGCGACGTTAGCGCCGAACTGAATGATGCAGAGCGTGAAGAATTGTCGCGCTTGCGCGAAGACATTGTCACCACTCGGGGACGGTTGCGACAGATTGAACGTGATTTCCGGAGCGACATCGATCGATTGGAACTCAGGCTGCGTCTATTTACGATACTTGGCGGCCCATTGCTGATTGGCCTGCTTGGATTTCTTGTATTCATCCGTAATCGGCGGAGGGCGCAGACATGAGTCAGTCGCATCACGCACAACGTCGCCAGAGTGTCATCGTGTTGGCGGGCCTGGCAATTGCCTTATGGGCGATTTTGGGTCTGATGGGTCTGACATCTGCATCGACCAGCAACTCACATGCAAACATGGGCGATGCCGTCCTGCAAGACTTCGGTCGGACCCGGGCAGACTCTCAGAAAATCCGATTCACACTGGCTGATGACGGGTATACGCTGGCGCGGTCTGCCGCAGGTTGGACGCTGGAGGAGACCGGGGGTTACCCGGTCAGACGCGATCGCCTTGCAGAATTGATGGGCGGCCTGGAGACTCTGAGTTTCGATGAGAAACGCACCGATGACCCTTACAAACATGATCGCATTGGACTTGGTCATCCTGAACAAGATGGCAATGGCGCGTTGGTCGAAATTTTCGGCCCTGACACCGAACTGATGCACAGTCTTGTTATTGGACGCAAAAATGACACGATATATGTACGCGATCCTGAAAATGTCCAAACCTATCGCGCTGAAGGCACGCTACCGCCTTTTTACAATCGTCGCGCCTGGCTGGATCTCGATATTATTGAGATCGACCCGTCGGCAATCCGCTCGGTTCGTGTCACGGATGAATCTGGCCGCACGCTTTATCTGCGCCGTTTAGAAGGATCGGATACACGCAGCTTCCGTCCAGCGCCGCCAGATCAGAATGATCGTCTGATTTCACGCCTGGCAGCGTCCACCACGGCCCTCGCGGTGACGCGACTGACCCCAGTTGATGTCAAACCGGCGGCAGATCTAACGACCGAGCCAACTGCCCGTCATATCAGCGAAACCTTTGATGGTCTGGAGGTCGATTTACGCGCCTTTCGCGAACCGTCTGGCCTCTGGGTGACTTTGCGCGCGGTCGAAGCCGGAGAAGGCGCGCGGCGCGCCGCTGCGATCAACGAAAAAGCCGAGGGCTGGGCGTTCCGGATCACCGATTACGATTTCCAGGACTTTACGCCCGACGTGTTGAGCATCGTCGAACGCGACTTCTAGCGGCGAGCAAGCGCGATTGCCAACCGCATGACCGGCATCGCCAGAAAGACCACAAGCCGCTCTGCGGGTCCGCTCGCAAATGTCTTGAAATAGTGTGCTAAACTGTCCGCCTTGTGCCGCGCCACCTGCGCACTTGGCGCCTCAGACGTTGAGCCGTAATGCAGGGCCCCGGCGCCAGGATGATACATCACATGGCCGCCTGCTTCGCGGCATCGGCGACACAAATCGACATCCTCAACATGTAGAAAATAGGCTTCATCAAAACCCCTGAGGTCAGCCATACTGGCTTTGGATGTCAGGAAAAACGCGCCTGAAATAACCGGCATATCGATAGGCCCCGCGGGCGCGGGCGCACGTTCGAGCGTCCAGGTATTCCAGCCCATCATGCTGGTCACGGCCCGCCAGAGGGTCAACTCCTTGCGGCGAGCGCCCCGCTCTTCCAGGCCGAACAGATCGAAAATCCGGCCTCCAATGATCCACGGTTCCTTGCATGCGAGCGCCGCCGTCTGCAGTTCGGAGATCGATTTTCGGCGCAATACCGCATCTGGATTAAGCACCAGAATATGCGGCCCCGCGGCTTTGCTGATTGCGAGATTAACCGCCGCGCCGAAACCTATATTGCCTTGCCCACGCAGGATTTCGACTCCCTCTCGCGCTGCGGCGAACTGGTCCAGCCAGGCTTGCATGTCGGACGGGTTGCCATTGTCGACCAGAATAATGTCACTGATTTCAGGGTCGCCGGCCAACGCATAGAGGCACTCCTTGAGGCGCGGTCCTGTCTGATAGGACACGATAATGGCCGTGACCGAGACCGCGCTCACGATGGTGTCTCACCATCCTGCCGCGCGCGCAAAAGGATGACCGCTGCGGCAATGACGACGCTGGCCCAGAAAGCTTCGTTCCACATACTATAGGCGAAGCTACAAATGGCCAAACACGCGCCAACAAGGCCAGCGGCGGCGTATTTCGCGACCGGCGGCCAGTCCATTGGCGGCTTTAAGCGCCACCCCAGAAAGAACAAAAACAAAGCCGCCAGAACGGCCCCGATCATGCCGGTTTCAGCCCAAATCTGAAGCGGCATATTGTGCGGATGGATCGGCAC